>JAEUUB010000423.1 GCA_016787745.1 Cyclobacteriaceae bacterium | reverse complement strand
CTTTGGTGGCATTACCAATGATATCAAACGAAGGGCACCGCATTATCTTTCTGATTTCAAAGATGGATTTCATTCCAAAGTAGCAGGCACTACTTTATTTCTGTTTTTTGCAGCCATTGCCAATGCCATAGCCTTCGGTGCCCTTTCCGGATTGTTGACGGGAAATGAAATTGGTATTATCGAAATGCTGGTGGTTACTGCCATCGGGGGAATTTTGTTTGCCCTTTTTGCTGGTCAACCCCTCACCATTTTAGGAGGTACAGGCCCTATCGTAATCTTTACCGGAATGCTCTATACGGTGTGCGGCCAGTTGGAAATTTCTTTTTTGGCAACGTACGCGTGGGTAGGTATCTGGTCGGGTATTATCCTGTTGATCTGTGCCTTCACCGATGCCAGTGCGTTGATGAATTACTTCAATCGTTTTACGGATGAAATCTTTGCTGCCTTGATATCGGTTATTTTTATTGTAGAGGCAGGAAAAGATATTTATTCATCATTCACCGAAGGTACGGATGGACTGGCTACCGGTTTTCTCACATTGATCTTGGCATTGGGTACGTATATAATTTCGCATTATTTAAAACAGATTACCGACTCGCCCTTTCTCCTGCACAAGATTCGAATTTTTTTGAGTGATTTTGGTCCCGCCATAGCGATTGTTATTATGACAGCAATCGCACTTCAATTTCCGAATATCAATTTAAGTACCCCATCGGTTCCGGATGCGATTGAACCTACTTCCGGCAGATCCTGGTTGGTGAATATCTTTGAACTTCCCACCTGGGCGATTTTTGCTTCCATCATCCCCGCTTTGCTGGCAACCATTCTGCTTTTTCTGGATCAGAATATTACCACGCGACTCGTAAATGCAAAATCTTTTAAGCTGAAAAAAGGCAGTGGCTATCATCTCGACCTTGCGATTGTCGCAGTCATTGTTCTTGGCGGAAGTTTTTTCGCGCTTCCTTGGATTGTGGCGGCAACGGTGCATTCGTTAAACCATGTAAAAAGTCTTGCCGACAACGAACTGATTACAAAAAACGGAGTAAAGAAAGAAGTAGTTTCGTATGTACGTGAGAATCGTGTTTCGGGCCTGGTAATTCATTTGTTAATTGGAGCTTCCATTTTCTTTTTAGCCCTGGTATCCAATATTCCCATGGCGGTGTTGTTTGGCCTGTTCCTTTATATGGGCTTCACATCCCTGCGGGGAAATCAGTTTGCGGATCGGTTGATGCTTTGGGTAACCGACCCTAATTTATATCCGGATACGCATTATCTTAAGAATGTACCTCGAAGCATCATTCATAAATTTACATTGATCCAATTTGGATGTTTTTTGATTTTGTGGGTTTTAAAGACATCTAAACTGGGGATACTCTTCCCATTAATGATCGCAGCACTCGTCCCCATTCAAATGCTCATGAGTCGTTTCTTTAATAAAGAACATATTGAAGTGTTAGTCGCTGAAGATGAAGAAGAAGGTGCGAATACGCATCTGTTTGATTAGTGTGAAATGCGATAGCAGGCGTGAGGCATAAATTTCTGGATGAAAAAACTCCTCACTTATTATCGCAGAGTTTGAATGAGTGTCAGTATAGATTAAAAGCAATATACAGGGAAGCTGATCGGCTAACCATCTACGAATTTTACTGCTTCTCCGGCATCAAAATACAAAATAAAAGAAGCTGTTATAAAAAAATAATTCGATATTTGAAGCGTTGCCGAATTCATTTTCAGGCAACAAAAAAGGAGCATTTCAAAATAACTAGTAACGCAGAAATACCATCAACCAAAGTATTTCTTACAAACAAAAACAAGCATGCAAATTTCCAAACACAAAGTAGCCGCTATTCATTACACCCTCACCGACAACCAGGGTATTGTGCTCGACTCGAGCGATGGCCGCGATCCACTCCATTACATTCATGGCATTGGCAATCTTATCCCTGGCATGGAAGAAGGACTGGAAGGGAAAGCCCAGGGCGATAAATTCAATTTGAAGATAAGTCCTGAAAAAGGATACGGAGTAAAAAATGATAATCTGATCCAACAAGTACCGCGTTCTGCCTTTGGCACTCAGGAGGTAAAGGTGGGTACACAGTTTCAGACCAACCAGGGCCAGGTAGTTACCGTAACCAACGTGGGGCTCGATTCAATTACTGTAGATGCCAATCATCCTTTGGCCGGTGTTGAATTAAATTTTGCCGTTGAAGTGATGGAAATTCGTACTGCCACCCCCGAAGAAATTTCGCATGGTCATGTGCATGGACCCGGAGGGCATCATCACTAATACCTAAATAACTATCGAATAACCACTAATTTTCCTTGGGCAAATTCTTTGACTGTACCGGCTTTGATCTGAAGCCGGAACGCATAGATGCCCCGGGGAAGATAGGCACCCGTGGCTTCGTGCCCGTCCCAGGCAAGGGTGTTGGTTCCTATATGAAAGTATTGAACATCATCCAGCGTAAAGGTGCGCACGGGTTGCCCCTGTAGATTGAAAATCTCAAGGAGAAATTCATCCGGTAGTTCATTTCCTGTTAACAGAAAACTAAAATAAAAATTGCCCGATGACGGATTTGGATAAACGCTGGTTAAGCTTAGTCCCGGTTCTGTATGAACAGCAAACGAAATCAGATACGGTTCTTCACCACTTTTATTTCCATTGGCATCAGCAACCTGTGCCGATAATTCATACGGGCCATCCGTCAACCGGGGTGAATATTCAATTCGGAAGGGAGTGCCGGCCGTGGCCGGATACCATTTTACATCGCTGCTGCTTAGCGGGATCCGCGTGAACGAACACGCACTGGTACCGCAAGGAAATTTGAGCAATAAAGTAATCCCGGCTGTATCTGTTTTTAATCGGAAAGGATTTTCGTCAATCATGGTAAGTACTATCAGCGGAGTAGAAGAAACAGCATCTCCGTTTTTCAGCGTGCGTCCGTCAAACGTTACATTTAGTATGGGCGGGGTTTTATCCGCTTCAACAAGCAGATACTCGGGCAAGCTGATAAAATTATTATCGTAATACGGTTCGGGCGTAACACGATTATTAACAAAAACATTTACATCGTTGGTTTTCACCTTGCCCAAAGTACTGGAGGTCACTGTGAACAAAGTGGTGTCGCCCACGGATGGTGCTTTAATTAAAAATTCCTGTTTCCCCCGGTTCTGACTTTCCTTTGTGAAAATTTCCAAATCAACTTTCACAGAGTCAACAGTAAAATTTTTTGAGCTGATGTTGACATACCCAAAGTGTGCGTTCCACGCCTCTCCTTCCTGAACTGTGATGGGTCCCTCGGGTCCCTTCCAGATAAGGATCCCTTCCGCCATAGGTTCATAGAGAACGGCCCAACGTTTCCATTGTGCGGGTGTCAGGGTAACTTCATCTTGTGTTTCAAAAATTATTTTCAGGTAAGGATACTCATCCGGTGAAATCGATGCAAGGTCAAAGTCGTTTGGTACAGCACTCGCCAGCAGGGTTTCCTTTCCCATCATGGAAACTCCGTAAATAGAAAAAGAAAACTCATCGTCCGGCTCAGGATTCCCTACCGCAGACTTAAAGAGTTTCCATTCCGAGGCAGGTCCGATAGTTACCGATTTCATGAGACCTTCCGTCTTCCTTCCGGTGATCGTACCCGTGACAGAAATTAGTTGTTCGCTGGCCGGTACCAATAACGATCGGTACACCTGCGCGGTACCAGCCGGTGCGCCTTTTCTTCCAAAAATGATAATGGGTTCTCCCGCTTGCAAATCATTGAGTAGGGAAAGACTTATCCCTAATTCACCAAGTGTGTTTTTAACATTGGCAGACCAACTGGTATAGCCTGGGTTTCCAATCGAAAATAAGACCACTGAATCGCTAATGCCGACAGTATTTACAAATGCTGCGAGGTCATCATTCAAACCGGTTTCTAATTCGGGTAAAGTAAAACTGTTTATGATCTGTGGCTCGCGGCCACAGGTTCGCGGATCCTGAAAAATAAATGGCAAGGCAGCATAAGGAATAGCTGTTTGTTTATTAAAGGCAACTAAGTTAAGTGTATTGTTTCTGCAAGGCTGTCCTTGGGTTGATAAGTTATACTCCGCCCCATCAATTTTTATAGACGCGTTGGTGGGTGGCGAAGGATTATCCATTCCAAACGTTTTAACGGAAACAGAGGTGACGGTTTCTTCAAACGTAAAGGGTGTACCTGCTCCCGGTGGGATTATTTGGCTAAAGAAATTTTCGCTTAGCTGATCATTCTCTATTTGCGCCCAGCCCTCAGGACTTCCCATAATATAAGCGAAGGAAGAAGAAGTCCAATCCGAACTTTCACCGGCCGCAGGAGATTTAAAGCGGGTTCGCCAATAATACACCGTAGAATCCGCACTTAGTAAACTGATTTGTGTGTTTGCCACCGTACCCGAAACCGTTCGGTTAATTAAATAAGGGCTGTTGAACAAATGGGTAGTGTCTACTTCGACAATAAACTCGCGGGAAGCCGCTGTTAAATCTGTAGCCTGCCAGACTAATTTTATGTTGGGTTGGTTGACGATTGCATAAGCCTGTGGAAAAAGATTTAACGTTGTATTGGATGGAATGAAAACATTGATAGCCGCTTCGTTGTTTTCTTCATTCAATTCATTTAAAACATTTTCAGGATCGAGCGATACCGTAAATTGATTATTGCCGCCACGAGCACCCGATTCCTTATACAAAATAAAAGTAAGCGTGTCTGTGTTCAACACGGGTGCAAAGAGCGAATCATAAACACGGATCGTTCCGTCACTTAATCCCCGATCCAGTTTTACTTTTAGCGGCTTATCCACTGCCAGACCCAAATTCTTAACAATAATTTTTACAGCAAACGAGTCGGTTACGGCCGTAACCGGTTTATCATTAAAGGATGCTACCGAAAGAGACGCGCTGGTGATTTCATAATCGGGCTTGGATTGATTAAACAATTTAACGGAAGGATCCCCCAGAAGAACCATCTGTTGCACCTGAGTAATGTTTGCCATTGTGGGTGTGGCTTCAAGCATGAATTGCCGCGCTACCTCTTTCTGCACATCCCCTACTCCCTTCTTAACAAATACGGAATCCGCAAAACCGATCTGATAAAATAAGTCGGAATAATATCGTAATGAGTATACAAAGCCAAAAGAGCTATGCGCAATAAAGTTGCGGGCACCTTTGTTTGCTGTCAACATCCAGTCTTCGCCAAATGAAGTAAATCCGGCAAAAAAATTACCTGCATTGCAACCGTTAATTAAAAAGACCGGATACTTGCCCGGATTGTTATATCCCATCGTTGGATCCGACACATACCCGATATCAATGTCAATGGTGCTGGGAGATGAATGTCCAAAAAAAGTAATCAGGTTAACACCGGCATTCACTTCATCAGAAATATTTATTAGCTCCACCGAACTGGGATCTCGTTTTGCAATGGTGGATACCTTTCCGCCCCAATGGACACCTTCAGCAATTTCTTTAAACTCGTCCAGGTACTCGCGAAATGCGATAAGTTCGTTGGGTTGGATCCCACCACTTAAATGCAACCCTTCTTTCTGCCAAACAGGAACCGAACCGCTGACTTCCGTTTCTTTAATTTTGTTTAAATAAGCGGCCACCTGCGAGGCAGTACTTGCGGATAAGCGACCTGTAGGCACGGCCGGTTCGTAGGTGGTTCCGGCCAATCCCGCTGTATAATTCATATCTGCACCCGGAGAGCCAGCCGGAGGAACAAGATCTTTTAATACAGAACTTGCAGGATTTACCATTCGGTGAAACCCTGAACTTACATCGCGCCCTTTCCCAATCAGGAAAAGATATTTTGGCGAACCTTCGCCCACCAGGTATCGCATAAACTCAAAAATAGCGCGGGGCGAAATTTCACCATAGTTAAACTGATTATACAATTGATCGGTGGTTACCACCAGCGTGTCGTAAGAACCACCGGCCGCAGAAGCCCGAAAGCCTGCATATGCTTTTACAGGATTATTGTACCCTGAAGCCGGTTGCATCAAACTCTTGTGAGAAATGATTACAAACTCCGCTTGTGTGGGATTATAAAACCGAAACGATATTGGTTTAAGGGAAGGAGTGATAAATGAATCAAAAATAAAAAGTGACCGTGCAGTTAGCGTGTTAGGTACAATTGCTTTTAGGGTTGAACCCGTTCGCGTAGATCCGATAGAAACTATGTTCGCAGGATCGGTTACATCCCACACGCGAATATTTGCGCCTGCATTTTCTAGTTCGAGATAGGATTTGTTGATTGGATTGGAAACCAGATTTAATGCTTTTGCTGAAACACCCGCGGCATCAAAATTTTGTGGGAATACCACCTTGGCATAAGACACACTGAATTGAAACCGGTTATTAGATGCTGAGGGAGAAGCGAAACGAAGCGTTAATTTGCCATCTATCCCAATGTCACTCCAATTCAGGGGATAGGTAAGTTTGACTGTTTCAAATCCATTAAAATTATAGGTATCAAGTAGGCGCAGTGAACCTGTATTGGCTCCGGCAGAAATTATCGCGGTATGCGGAAAGGCGTCTCGTCCTACCAAAAGGATTTCAAGTTGCGGAACTCCCGCTGAAATTACAGTCTGCGTGATTAAATCTATTGTGTAGTCAATGCTCTGGTTCTGTCGAAGCGCAGTACCCGTCCACCCTTCGCCTTCATCAAAATGGGTGAATTGAATGACATCGCTTACTTTGTTTCCGCCTGCATATTCATTCTTAAGGATATGCAGTCGTTCTGCCGCATGAAATTCCTCTTTGGGAATGTTGGTAACATTAATTTCCGAAAAGGCCGTTACGCGTTTTCCCTGCACAGCCGAAAGTTGCCACGTTAAAAAGTAGGCCGTTGTGTCGCTGTAGAGGTTATAATAATTATGAGGCTGTAACGAGGCCGGTTTATACAAATCCTTATCCAGGGTTCCGTCATTAGCTACACCATAAAACTCAACATAATCTCCGGGATCGAGCACTGCATCGGACTGGCCCTGAACAAAAATGGCTTGTTCCACACCCCGATGAAAAATTTGAATCCGTCTTGGATCAACAGATCCTACAGGTACCCCGGCAGATTGCAAATCGGCACTGGTTAACCTGTAAACCCCCCTTTTTGCAACCGGAATGCGGTAATAGGACTGCCCGGGCTTTATCCATTCGTGAGAATATTGAGCGAACCCCAATAAAGGTGTAAAACACAGAACTAATAACCGGAAGCCAAACCCCACAATTTTTCTTTAAAATAAGGATAGATAGGATGTATACC
>JAEUUB010000392.1 GCA_016787745.1 Cyclobacteriaceae bacterium | reverse complement strand
TACCTGAGGGAGCATCAGGCGCTAAGTGATAGCATTGAAGGAAGTTCGGTTGTGCTTCAGCTCAAAGAATTGGAAGAAAAATACCAAAACGAAAAACATCAACAAGAAATCGAGTTATTAAGAAAAGATCAGGAACTCCAGGCTATTGCATTAAGTCGCGAGCGCACCAATGTGGCTCTCATCGCGTTCGCTTTGTTATCTGTACTTATCATTAGCATTCTTTTAGTCAATCGGTATCGGGTAAAGAATCGGGCCAATCGCCTGATTGAGATGGAGCGCATGCGAAACACGATAGCCCGCGATCTGCATGACGATATTGGCTCCACGCTTTCAAGCATTAACATCATGAGCCAGTTAGCCATGAATGAGAATGGCAATGCAAGTTTACATTTAAAGAAAATAGCTACTCACTCGGCCCAGATGATGGAGAATATGAGTGATATCGTTTGGTCTATCAATCCTAAAAATGATTTGGCCGAGCACATGGTTTTTAAAATGAAAGAATTTGCGGCTGAAATTCTGGAACCAGTGGGTATAAATTATTCTTTTCAGGTGGAAGAGGGCGTGGATACCGTGAGATTAAATTCTGAAAAAAGAAAAAACCTGTTTCTGATCTTTAAGGAATCCGTAAACAATGCTGCTAAATATAGTAATGGAACACAAGTCACGATAAACTTGTTTCTTCGGTCCAATCATTTGCATTTGGAAGTGTCCGACAACGGGAAAGGATTTAATCAAGAAGAAGTCAACCGGGGCAATGGATTATCCAACATGAAAGATCGGGCATCAGCCATTATGGGCGCCCTGCAATACATCACCGAGTCTGGCAAAGGCACCCGGGTTTTACTCGCAGTGCCCATCACATGATTAGGGTATTTTAGAAAACTAAGATTATTTTCTGTTTTGTTAGAATAAATGAAATCGCTTTCCGTTCTGATTTTTGAAGACAACGCCTTGCTTCGCGAAAGCATCAGCAGTTTAATTACCTCGAAAGAAGGAATGGAATTACTGGGTGCTTTTGAAAATGTGCTTTCTGTGAAAGACAAAGTAAGAGAGCATCAGCCCGACCTAATTTTAATGGATATTGATATGCCGGGTATGAGCGGGATCGAAGCTGTAAAAGAAATAAGGCAGCTGCAAATCGTAACTCCCATTATCATGCTTACGGTGTTTGATGACAACACGCATGTGTTAGATGCGATACGGGCGGGGGCTTCCGGCTATTTACTAAAGAAGCACTTGTCGACTAAATTGTACGATTCTATTGAAGAGGTACTCTCGGGAGGCGCGCCTATGAGCCCCAGCGTGGCACGCATGGTCATTGCTGCCATGCAGCAAAAACCACAGTTAGAAAATACCTACCAGCTCACATCGCGCGAAAAAGAAATCCTAACCTCCTTAAGTAAGGGGAATAGCTATAAACTCATTGCCGTGCAGTTTGAGATTAGTATTGATACAGTGCGCACGCACATAAAAAAAATCTACGAGAAGCTGCATGTGCACTCACAGACGGAGGCCGTGAGTAAGGCGATCAATGAAAGATTGGTTTGACCTGCCTGAATCAATCACATGATTATGTGATTTTAAGTCATGTGATTTCTTTGGAGATTTGACTATGAAATATCTTTTCTTTCAAAATTCTAGTATCGTTATACTGCTATCAACCATGCTTGGTTACTTAAAACTTCTTCAAATTTTACTCCCTTTCAATTTCAAACTTCTGTTTACAAACCGTAAGGCTCTCCCTATCCTGTTCCTAGGTTTTCTCTTTACCAATTCATGTCACTTGATGGCGCAGGATGTTCCGCGATTAGAGTGGGTAAGTCAAATGGGGGGCACCGGATTTAATACCGGAGAGGATATTTTTGTGGATGGCTCGGGAAACGTGTATACAACAGGATTATTCTGGGGAACTGTTGATTTTGATCCGGGTCCAGGAACATTCAATCTAACATCAGCTGGTACTTCCGACATTTTTATAACTAAACAAGATCCATCCGGCACATTGATTTGGGCCGTACGAATGGGGGGTACAGGAAATGATGATGGGTTTTCTATTACCGTTGATTTAAATGGCAACGTACTTACCACAGGTCACTTCAGAAACACTGTTGATTTTGATCCAGGACCTGGGGTATTCAATCTAAGTGCTGGATTTTATGATTCCTTCATTAGCAAATTAGACGCTTCAGGAAATTTTGTGTGGGCA
>JAEUUB010000373.1 GCA_016787745.1 Cyclobacteriaceae bacterium | reverse complement strand
AATGAATTCCTGCTGTTGGCCAACAACAGCCATTCACCTGAGCAGATAAATCAAAATCTGGAATGGTGTGTTAAGGCCATGAAGAAACGAGGCTTTGAAACACGGGTGCTTCATTCCCGCAATGTACCTCACGTATATGCACAGCGTCAATATAATTCTAAATTACCCTGGATACTTTTCTATTTACAGATTGATGGCCAACCAGCTGACAGTACCAATTGGGATCAGGCAAACCCTTATGAAGCAACCCTTAAAAAGAAGATCAACAATCAATGGCAAACAATATCCGTGTCACAGCACAGGGATCCTGATTTGCAATGGAGAATCTTTGCACGTTCTGCGTCAGACTCGAAGGGACCGGCTATGGCTTTTTTGTCTTCGCTTGATATTCTGAAAGAATTGAGGGTCACTCCCGCATTTAACGTTAAAGTAATTATGGATTTTCAGGAAGAGCTTGGTTCCCCCACACTCCCGGAGTTGGTAACAGCCAATAAAGATTTGTTGCAAGCCAGCATGGTTCTAATAATGGATGGCACCCGACATGTGTCAAACCTACCCACGTTAAATTTTGGAGCCCGCGGCATTGCCACCATTAAGCTAAAAGTATTTGGGCCGCGAAATGATCTGCACAGTGGGCAGTATGGAAACTATGCTCCCAACCCCGTATTTACGTTAACTCACCTGTTGGCGGGTATGAAAGATGACTCGGGCAAGGTTCTCATCCCTCACTATTATGATGGAGTAAATTTATCAGATCAGGAGTTAGCAATGATTAACGAAATGCCAGGAGATGATAGCCAGTTGAATACCACGTTGGGGATTGCCAAACCGGATCAGGTTGGTCATACATATGAAGAATCTCTTCAGTATCCTTCGCTCAATATCCGCGGGATTAGCGCAGGCTCCGTGGAGGATGAAGTCCGAACGATTATTCCATCCCAAGCCATTGCTGAACTAGATCTAAGGCTTGTACCCGAAACGGATGGAGAGCGGATGGTAATTCTTATAAAAAATTTCATTGCTGATCATGGGTTTCATTTTGTGAATGGCACCCCCACAGAGGTGGAGCGGAACACGTTTAGCAAACTAATATCTTTTGAGTATAAGCTTGGGTCGAAGCCTTTTCGCACAGATTTAAACTCATGGTCGGGTTTGTGGCTTGGCAAAGCGATGGACCGAACTTTCGGCCAGGACCAATACGTAAAGCAACGCACCACGGGTGGATCTCAGCCCATCGAATCATTCATCACCACATTAAACATCCCGGCAGTCTCGCTGCGATTTCCAAATCCCGACAATAACATCCATGCAGCAAACGAAAACCTGGCGATAGGAAGTTTCCTGGAAGGAATACAAATGTGCCTGGGTGTGTTAACTCAAAAAATGAATTGATGGTAAACGAAAGTATCGCCACGCTCATTATAATAATTACGGTAGGTGCTATTGGGTGGTTGAATAGGCAAGAGGCTAAATGGATACAGGAATTACTCAATTGGTTTCCGGCTATTCTATTTGCTTATGTTATACCGGCCCTGATCACGCAGGTTGGCGGGTTGGATTTATCTTCGGTTTATTTGCATTCGCTTTCGCGGAATTGGATAATTCCATTCGCCATCATGATGGTGATGAGTGCCCTTTCCGTTCCGCAGCTTAAGAAAGTGGGTGCCCGACCCATTATGCTTTTTGTTTCTGGCTCTTTAGCGATAGCCAGTTTGCCTGCCATCCTTGTTGGGTTAACAAAATTTATTTCAGCAGATGCCTATTCGCTTTTCATTAATCAACAATACTGGCGGGGATTGGTACCCATTGTTGGGAGTTGGATTGGTGGCAGCACCAGTCAGCTCGTATTAAAAGAGCTTGTAGATTGTCCTGAGTCGCTATTTTTATCTGTGATTGTACTCGATAATATTCTGGTAAACCTCTGGACCATATTGATGTTTCAGGGTATTAAAAGAAGCGACTTGTTAAATAAATATTTTTCCATTGAAGCTTCGATGCCTGCACTGCAGGAAGAAGGAGTAACTCTGGGGAGTCGGCAGCGTGCCTCTATTCTGGTTACTGTGCTTTCCATTAGTGTGGTTGTAATACTTATTAACATAGTAACCGATACTTATTTAGTACGCGTAGTTACTCTTTCGATTATTGGTTTGGTACTCGGCAACTTTGTTCCTCATTGGAATCATCCGTTTGTATTAAAAGCGGGAGCCTTATTAATAATTATTATCATGTCGATACTAGGCCTTCGATTGGATTTTAGTGGGTTGTCGTTACCTGTTTCGTTTGTCATGCTTTGCATTGTTTGGTTGCTGTGTCATTATATGGTTATGATTGTAATTGCTAAACTGTTGAATGTGCATATGGCATGGGTACCCATTGCCAGCATGGCTAACCTGGGTGGTATTTCAACGGCTCCGGCAGTTACATCTGCGTATAATAAGACATGGATGCCGCACGCAATTCTTCTTGCTATTTTAAGTATGGTAACGGGCAATTTCTGGGGGATGTTTACCTTTTATTTATTCAATCAATTTTAATAATTTGTCATTCTTACCTTGTTAACTTTCCGTAAATTGTAATTTGATGTTCAAGTAATCCAACGCTATATGAGTAATCTCAACGTTAAGGCGGCTGTTGCTAACTCGTTCGATGCTATTGTTGTGGGATCAGGAATCAGCGGAGGCTGGGCTGCCAAGGAACTTTGTGAAAAAGGTTTGAAGACCCTGGTGCTTGAACGCGGCCCCATGGTTGAACATGTAAAAGATTACCCCACAGCTACCCTAGCACCCTGGGAATTTTCGCATCGAAACAGGATTACCGAAAAAATGCGCGCGGAACAACACATTCAGGTGCGTGGTTTTTGTAACGAACATAACAGTCATTTTTTTGTCAATGATTTAGAAAACCCTTACAATCAGGTGAAGCCTTTTGACTGGATACGCGGCTATCACGTGGGGGGTCGTAGTCTTACCTGGGGACGGCAATGTTATCGGTGGAGCGATCTTGACTTTGAAGCGAATGCTAAAGATGGTTTTGGAGTGGATTGGCCCATACGTTATAAAGACATTGCACCGTGGTATACGTACGTAGAGAAATTTGTTGGCGTTAGTGGTTCAGTAGAAGGCTTGCCACAACTTCCGGATGGCGAATTTCTTCCTCCTATGGAGATGAACTGTCTTGAACAACATATTGCGGGCAGCATTAAATCAAAATTTGAAAATCGCACGATGATTATTGGCCGGGTTGCCAATCTTACCCGCGGATTAAATCAGCGCGGTCCGTGTCAATTTAGAAATGCGTGCGATCGCGGTTGTCCTTTTTCAGGCTACTTCAGCAGCAACAGCGCCACACTTCCCGCAGCCCGTGCCACCGGTAACTTAACCATAAGGCCCGACTCGGTAGTTGCTGAAGTACTCTATGATAAAGAGAAAAAACGAGCATTGGGCGTTCGTATTATAGATGCCAATACACTGCAGTCAGAGGAGTATTATTCTAAGATAATTTTTTTAAATGCTTCCACGATTGCTACCACATCCATTTTGCTTAACTCCGTGTCGGAGGCATTTCCGAATGGCCTTGGTAATGGAAGTGGCCAGGTAGGCCATAATCTGATGGATCATCATTATCGGGTGGGTGCTACGGGTAATCACGAAGGATTCAGAGATCAGTATACTTCGGGACGCAGGGCCAATGGAATTTACATTCCCCGGTTTAGAAACCTAAGTGATAAGTCAAAACGCAAGGATTACGTCCGTGGCTTTGGCTATCAGGGCAGCGCTTCGCGTGGTAGGTTTGAAGGTTCAGAAAAAATCGGTATTGAACTAAAACAGGAAGCCGCCACGTTGGGCGATTGGGGCATGTGGTTAGGGAGTTGGGGCGAGCAACTTCCGGATTATGATAATAAGGTTACCCTGAATAAAGACAAAAGAGATAAGTGGGGGATGCCTTTAATTGACATCGACTGTGAGTTTAAGGAAAATGAATGGGCTATGCGCAAGGATATGATGAATAGCGCGGCCGAAATGCTTGAAAGTGCAGGTCTGAAAAATATTACCCCTTTTGATGATACCAAGTCGTACCCCGGACTTTGCATCCATGAAATGGGAACTGCCCGCATGGGTAAAGATCCCAAAACTTCGGTACTTAATAAGTGGAATCAAATGCATGAAGTAAAAAATGTGTTCATTACCGATGGCGCATGCATGACTTCTTCCGCGTGTCAAAATCCTTCCATAACGTATATGGCCCTTACTGCCCGGGCAACAGACTATGCGGTTAACCAATTAAGCAAAGGAGATTTGTGAGAAGGAACGGTAAGTCTAGCCAACAAGAGCTGACTTTCTGCTTTTATATAATGCGCACGATGACATCAGGATTCAACCCATAGAAGCGCAGGTCAATCCACAAGATCCATAAGGCAAGAATAATCTATGGATTAGGCTGATTTCTCTCTTATATTTGGTTGAACATAAACGGTATGGCTAAAGGCAATTCAAAATCATTTAAGCCAGAGAAATTATTGGAACCTTTTAAGCCTGAAAATCTTATTCAGGCTTTGAAAAATCCGGATGAGATATTACTGAAAAGCTTACGATCCTTAACCAGCATAACAGGAAGCATCACCGGAATTAATTTTAATTTTTATTCCAAGATAAAGAGCGAGGCTAAGGGTAAAACGGAACTCACCTTTATCGGGCAGAAGAAACTCGAGGAAGCAAAACTTCAGTTATTTACTTATAACGATCAAAGTTGCTCAGAGACGGAGGCGATTTCCGCTTATGCTTTAGTAGATAAGGAGGAGTCGACTTACAATTACTGGTTAAACCTGCATGGCATCCATGATGTAGACCTGGTGGAAAGAATTGGCAATGGGCTGGGTTTTGAGAGATTAACCGTACAACAAGTTGTTGACACCACTCAGCGACCCAAGGTGGATGACTATGATGATTATATCTTCTTTAGTATTAAATCCATCCTTCGTACAGACAAGCAGCAGCTTAATATTGAGCAGTTGTCATTTGTGTTGGGCAGAAATTACCTCGTTTCCTTTCAGGAAGAAGTAGGGGACCATTTCGGTCATATTCGGCACAAAATGCGAGATAATTTAGGCCAGATAAGAAAACGCGAATGCGACTATTTATTATTTCAATTGTTGGATGCCATTTTGGATAACTATTTTGAGACCATTGATTTTATTAACCAGGAGGTTGCCTTATTGGAACGCGAAACCTTAACTAATCCAAAGCAATCCACCTTATTACTTATCGAGAAAAACAAGAAGGATGTTGATAAAATAAAAAAATCTCTGTTGCCATTTAAGGAAGCACTCACCAATATTTTAAAAGACCGAACACACTTTATTGCGAAACGAAACCGTAAATACTTTCGAGATCTTAAAAATAGCTGTACCAATGCAATCGAGGAAGCAAACGCTACCTATGCAGCGTTGGAAAGTTTAACAAATATTTATTTTTCATCGCTAAGCCAGAAGATGAATGAAACCATGAAGGTGCTAACAACGGTGGCCACCATTTTTATTCCATTAACCTTTATTGTGGGAGTGTATGGCATGAATTTTCAACATATGCCCGAACTAACCTGGCGGTATGGATATTTTGCGATATGGGGAATCATGGTAGCCATCTTGTTTGTAATGATCGTTTATTTTAAACGAAAGAAATGGCTTTAACCTGGCCCAACCTCGGGTAGACTTTAATTAATCTGCTTTTTTTTAACCTTTGGTAAAATAATTCCGTTGCTCCACCGACTATGGGTGTATACCAACCGTAGGGTGGAATGGATCTGTTAATGCAAGAGTTAAAACAAAA
This sequence comes from Cyclobacteriaceae bacterium, assembly GCA_016787745.1. Classification (GTDB taxonomy): domain Bacteria; phylum Bacteroidota; class Bacteroidia; order Cytophagales; family Cyclobacteriaceae; genus ELB16-189. The sequence continues at coordinate 7,780 of JAEUUB010000373.1, read as the reverse complement.
TACTTTTCTTAAGGAAAAAGATAAGCTGCTTAGATTTATCCGTAGCCGGGTATCGACTGTTGAGGAGGCAGAAGATATTCTTCAGGATGTGTTTTATCAATTCATTGCAGGTTTTCAAACGATTGAGTCATTAGACAGGGTTACTTCCTGGTTGTATAGCGTGGCGCGCAATAAAATTATTGACCGATACAGGAGAAATGCCAGCAGGCCGCAACGCACTGATTTTGAAGTGCAGACAGGGAGTGATGAAGAGGCCCCTTTAACCTTGCAGGAAATTTTGCCTGACTTGGATAATACTCCCGAAGCAACCTTGTTGCGGGAAGCCATCTGGGATGAGATTACCGATGCACTGGCTGAGTTGCCTACGGACCAACGCGAGGTTTTTATTCAGAATGAAATGGAAGAAAAGAGTTTTAGAGAAATAGCCGAAACGACCGGGGTTTCCATTAATACGCTGTTATCGCGCAAGCGCTATGCTATTATGGCCCTTCGCAAGCGGTTACAAAGTTTTTATAATGATTTGATTGCTGCCTGATCGAAAATTGACTTTAGAAATAGTAATAAAAAATTTAATGATATGGAACGCAGTGTAAGAATTGGAAAAATGTTAGTGTTTGTGGTGGTTGCCGGATTTATCCTTTTTGGTGTAGTAATGGGTACCATGTATTTGTGGAATTGGGTAATTCCTGAAGTATTTAATGGCCCCCTAATCAATTTCTGGCAAACCCTGGGGCTTTTGGCCTTAAGTAAAATCTTCTTTTGGAATTTTGGTGGAAGATGTACCCACCAGAGTCATAATGTCGGGCCGTGGAAATATTACTGGCGAAAGAAGTGGGATAGCATGCCTCCGGAAGATCGTGAAAGATTTAAACAAAAAATGAAAGAGAAGTGGTGTTATAAGTTTGATGAGAAATCTCCGGATCAATCAGGCTCAGCAAACGTTTGAGATTCAGATAATGAAAAAAATAACCTTTTTTTTCTGTAAACCCTAAACAAATCCCCAAAACAGGCGTTAAAGGAAACTGTGGAAACTTTTGTAAAGCTAAAAGTTTCCATAGTTTTGCGCCCACATATGGAAGAAACCGAATTAAGAAAGAAGATTTTGGAAGGCACGGAGGAGCTTTTCATGAAGTATGGGATCCGGAGTGTTAGCATGGACGACATCGCGCGCCACCTGTCAGTTTCGAAGAAAACGTTGTATCAACATTTTGCTGATAAGGACGAGTTGGTTTTTAGAATGTCGGAAATGTACCTGGAACAAAGTTTTAGACAATACGACCAGATTGAAAAGGATTCTAAAAATTCATTGGAAGAGCTGAGTAAGATTTCGGTTTGCATGAAGGTTGAAATGGAAAATTTAAATTCTTCTTTGCTCTTTGACCTTCAAAAGTATCACCCCAAGGCATGGAATTTATGGAATGACCATAAAGAGAAAATAGGAGAGAGCGTTGTAAGGAATATTCAGCAAGGGATTGCTGACGGATACTTTCGCGCTGATATCAATCCGGATATAATGGCCGTTGCCCGTGTAGTTTTGATTGAAGCTGCATTTAATCCTGCCACCTTTCCAAAAGATCGGTTCAATTTTGTAGAGGTTCAAAGTCAACTTTTTGAATTGTTTGTTTATGGCCTTTGCTCCGACAAGGGAAAGAAATTATATCAGAAGTATAAAGAAGCCAATTATCAACCGTCCATACTCTAATTATGAAGCCAGTGTATAAAATAACAATGAGTTTGCTGGTTGCTTTCCTGATAGCAGGAAGCACCTATGCGCAGCAAGTTCGTACGTTTTCTCTACAGGAAAGCATTGATTATGCGCATGAGAACAATCCCAATTTGAAAAGTGCGCAAGCCGCGATCAATTCGTCCGAAGCCCGCGTAGGCGAAATTTTGGCGGCAGGACTTCCGCAAATTAATGCATCAGCCAATTTAACGGATAACTATATTATACCTACCTCATTTTTACCGGCTGCTGTTTTTGATCCCACCGCTCCTTCTGATTTGTTTGTGCCGGTAAAATTTGGTACAAAGTATACAGGAGCCGCTTCGATTAATTTAGAACAAATGATTTTCAATGGCTCCTACTTTGTGGGATTAAAGGCTAGTAAGACCTATACAGAATTATCGCGCAAAGATTTTATTAAGACAGAAACAGATGTTGTTGAAGCCATTAAGAAAGCGTACTACTCGGTATTGGTAAGTAAAGAGCGGGCCGAATTAGTCGACAAAAACTTTCAACGACTCGATTCCCTTTTAGCACAAACCAAAGCACAGTATGAAAATGGATTCGTAGAAAAAATTGATGTAAACAGAGTGCAGGTTCAGTACAATAACATTTCCAATACCCGTAAAACCTCAGCCATTGGGTTGGAGGTAAGTTACAACCTGCTTAAGTTTCAAATGGGCTATCCCATTTCCGAACCCCTTGCCCTTAGTGATGATCTGGAGAGTTTGAAGCTTACTATACTGGACACTGATTTTAAGGATGATTTTCAATACAGCAACCGAATCGAGTACAGCACCTTGGAAATCAATCGCAGCCTGGTGGAATACGATATTAAGAATACCAAGTCTCAATACTTGCCATCCCTTGATCTTTTTGGAAACTATGGTTCAAGTTATGGAACATCAACAGCCAATAGTTTAATTCAATTTGGTCCTAATTGGCGAGCCTTGGGGTCTGTGGGGCTACGGGCCAGCATGCCGATTTTTGATGGCTTTAGAAAAAGCAAAATCATTCAACAGAAAAAAGCGCAGTTAAATCAGATCGATAATAGTTTGGAGTTAACGAAAAGTCAGATTGATCTGCAGCAAGTTCAGGCCTCTATGACGTTTGAAAGCAATCTGGAGACCTTAAGGACTCAAAAACAAAACATGGATCTTTCTAAAGAGGTCTATGACGTGGCTGTAATAAAATATCAACAAGGAGTTGGGTCAAACCTGGAGGTAATCGATGCTGATGCCGCGTACAAAGAGGCGCAAACAAATTATTATGCAGCGCTTTATGATACACTGATCTCATCAGTAGAACTTGAAAAATCGTACGGAAAAATCTTAACAAAATAGAGGTATGAAACTACAACAAATCATGAACTATAAAACACCCCTCATTGCATTGGTTATATTGAGCGCGTGTGGCAAGCCTGCCAACGATCTGGATGAAAAAAAGAAGGAGCTTGAATCTGCCCGGAATGAATTGATTTCGTTGCGGGAAAAAATCGGGACTCTTGAAAAAGAAATCATCGTGCTGGATCCTGAGTTTGCGAGAAACAATAACGCGATACTAATATCTACATGGCAGTTGGAAGCCAAGCCGTTTGAACATTATGTGGAGGTTCGGGGCGCGGTGGAGTCGAGAAAGAATGTATCTCTTAGTCCTACCACGGGTGGAAAGATTGAGAAGGTTTGGGTAGTGGAAGGACAGCAGGTAACGGCAGGTCAGGTTTTGGTTAGCCTTGAATCGAATATCTTACGTAACACGGTGAGTGAGTTGAAAACTTCCCTTGAGTTGGCCAATACCGTTTACGAAAAGCAGAAGAAACTTTGGGAACAGAAAATAGGATCGGAGATTCAATATCTACAGGCGAAAAACAACAAGGAGTCAATTGAAGGCAAATTAGCAACGGTAAATGCGCAATTAGACCAGATGACAATTAAGGCTCCGTTTTCGGGAACTATTGATCGGGTGGATGCTTTGGTAGGTGAAATGGCAGCTCCGGGCATGTCGCTGGTGCGGATGGTGAATCCAAACGACATGTATATTAAAACAGACCTGTCCGAAGGGTTTATTGGAAAGTTAAAGCCGAACGACAAAGTAGAAGTTTATTTCCCCGCTTTTGATAAAAAAGTGAAGAGCAACATACTTTCTATTGGTCAGGTAATTAATCCCGAAAACAGAACCTTCCGGGTTGAAACAAGTTTTAATTCAGAAGTTCCGGCTAAACCCAATCAAGTGGTTGTAATTTCTGTGCGCGATTATGTTAATCCAAAAGTGTTTACAGTGCCTACGAAATTAATTCAACGCGATAATGAAGGCACATTTGTTTTTGTTACTGAGCAAAAAGATAACCTGCTGGTAGCGCGTAAGGTTTACGTTAAGCCCGGATTGTCTTACAATGGGGTTACCGAGGTGTTAGAGGGTTTAAAGGGAGACGAAAAAGTGGTGAACGAGGGATACAGAGAAGTAACCGAAGGAGCCGAATTGAAAGTAACCTCTCAGTCAGCCGAAGGTTTTGCCAGTAAATAATTATTAATTCAATCACACTATGAGTGAACTAAAAAATACTTTATCTGATCAAAGCCCTAAAGTGGATAAGGAATTTGGTCTGACAACCTTTTCCCTGAAGAACGGCACCATGGTCATGTTCCTGGCGGTGATGTTTGTTGTAATGGGGATTATTACCTATGTGGCTTTGCCCAAGGATAGTTATCCTGAGGTGAAACAATCCATTGTATATATAGGAACCCCTTATCCGGGAAACTCTCCCGTGGATATGGAGAATCTTGTAACTCGACAGATCGAAAAAGAAATAAATTCTATTTCCGAAGTTGACAACATAAAGTCAACTTCGGTACAGGATTATTCTACCATCATAGTTGAGTTCGATCCCAAGACCACCATTGAGGAGGCACTTACCAAGGTAAAGGATGCCGTAGATAAGGCTAAGCCAGAATTGCCCGATGACCTGCCACAGGATCCCAACGTATTCGAAATCAATTTTTCAGAATTCCCGATCATGAACATCAACTTGTCTGGAAACTATCAGTTAGAAGAGTTGAAAAAATTTGGTGAATACCTGGAAGACGAGATTGAAAAAATTTCTGAGATATCGAAGGTGGAGATTCGGGGAATTGATGATAAGGAAGTGAAGATTGAAGTGGACCCGTATGAATTGGAGGCCCGTAAACTCAACTTTTCAGACATAGAAAATGCAGTAAGTGCCGAAAACGTTACGATGTCGGGGGGAAATATTTTGGATGCCGGTGTACGAAGAACCTTGCGCGTGGTTGGTGAATTTGAGGAACCCGCTGATCTGGAAGACATTGTTGTAAAACATGAGAAGGGAAACATAGTTTACTTACGGGATGTAGCAAAAATTAAGTTCGATTATATCGAGAAGCAGAGTTATGCCCGGATGTATGGCGAGCCGGTTGTAATGGTGGATGTAATTAAGCGCAGCGGAGAGAATTTATTGATTGCCACCGACCAGATAAAAGCGGTACTCGATAAAGCCAAAGCAGAGGTTTTTCCGAAGGATTTAAAAGTGGCTATTACGAACGATCAATCTTCTATTACCAAGGAGATGGTAAGTAGTTTGGAAAATAACATTATCTCTGGTGTAATAGTGGTCGTGATTGTGCTTCTTCTTTTCATTGGCACCCGCAATGCCCTTTTTGTAGGGATGGCTATTCCCTTATCCATGTTTATCACCTTTATTGTGTTAAGCGCTTTGGGCATGAACATAAACATGATGGTTCTGTTCGGATTGATCATGGCCCTGGGTATGCTGGTGGATAATGGAATTGTTGTGGTTGAAAATATTTATCGTTTACGTTCCGAGGGCTATTCCATGTGGAATGCAACCCGACAGGGAGTAGGCGAAGTGGCTGTTCCAATAATTTCTTCTACGGCAACCACCCTGGCCGCTTTTATTCCCCTTATGTTATGGCCTGGCCTCATGGGGCAGTTTATGAAGTATCTTCCCATTACATTAATTATTTCATTAAGTGCTTCTTTGTTTGTGGCCCTTGTTATAAACCCCGTGCTTATTTCGCGTTTCATGAAGTTAGAAAGCGAGATGGTAGTTAATCACCGGGGTATTTTGCGAAATGTATTGATCGAAATTGTGGCGGGGATTGTATTTATTGTTTTGGGTGTTTACTGGTTTGGAAACTTACTGGTTTTCATTGGCCTGCTTACACTGCTGAATGTTTATGTGTTGGTACCCTTATCAAAGCGCTTCCAGGCGGTTGTTTTGCCTTGGGTTGAAAATTTGTATGAACGAACAATTACATTTGCTTTAAACGGTTGGAGGCCTTCGCTGATCTTCGGAGGAACCTTCATGCTCCTTATTCTCTCGTTCGTGCTGATGGGTGTTTTTCCGCCTAAGGTTTTATTCTTTCCCGAAAATACCCCCAAGTACATAAATGTATTTATCGAGTATCCGGTAGGGGCAGACATTGAAAGAACGAATGAGTTTACCAAGAGCATTGAGAATAAGGTTATGGAAATTGTTAAACCTTATGACCAGGCGGTTGAGTCCATCGTGGCCAATGTGGGTGCCGGAACGGGCGACCCGATGGATATGTCAAGCATCGGTCAGGCAGAGTCTCCTAACAAAGCACGCATCACTGTAAACTTTGTTGATTTCAAATACCGGGGTGGAATTAATACCAGTGAGGTGTTGGATAAGGTTCGCGAAGGAATAAGTGGATATCCAGGCGTTTCGGTAACGGTAGATAAGAATGCCGATGGACCGCCAACCGGAAAACCGATTACGCTTGAAATTGTTGGTGATGATTTAGAAAAGTTGATTGCGATTTCTGAAAACATGAAAAATTTCATCAACGAGTCAGGCATTCAGGGAATTGAAAAACTTAAGCTAGACATCGAGACGGGTAAGCCTGAACTGCTGGTAAATATTGATCGTGAGAAAGCAAGAAGATTTGGGCTATCCACCTATTCCGTGGCTAATGAAGTTCGCACTTCTTTATTTGGAAAGGAAATTTCGAAATTTAAGCAGGGAGAGGATGATTATAAAGTCCAACTTCGGCTTCAGGATAAGTACCGCTACAATGTTGATGCGATCATGAATAAGAGCGTTACCTTCCGGGATCAGGCCAGTGGAAAAATTTCTCAGGTTCCTATTTCGTCTGTAGCCAAGGCGGAGTTAAGCTCAACCTATGGCTCAATTAAGCGCAAGGATATGAAGCGCCAGATTACCATCTCATCGAATGTTTTGGGTGGATACAATGCTACTATTATTAATGATCAGATCAAGAAAGTGTTAACCGATTTTGAAATGCCCGTGGGGTATTCGTATAAATTTGGAGGCGAACAGGAAAAACAAGCAAAAGAGATGGCTTTCCTTTCTCAAGCCTTGCTTCTGGCTGTGTTTATTATTTTCCTGATAATCGTAGCCCAGTTTAATAAGCTTACCTCGCCTTTGATTATTATGACTTCAGTATTGTTTAGTACAATTGGTGTGTTCTTTGGGCTTATCATTTTTCAAATGGAGTTTGTAGTTATCATGACTATGATTGGAATTATTTCGTTGGCGGGTATTGTGGTGAACAATGCGATTGTATTGCTGGATTTCGTAGAACTTAAGAAAAAGAGAAAACGGGAAGAAACAGGAACGGATTTGACGATTAATGAAGTACGCCAGGCAATTATTGAAGCCGGTAAAACCCGTTTGCGTCCAGTACTATTGACTGCTATTACAACAGTGTTGGGATTGATTCCGCTGGGCGTTGGTATTAACATCGATTTCCTTGGATTCTTTGGTCGCTACGATGCCGATTTTTATATGGGAGGTGATAGTGTAATGTTTTGGGCACCGCTTGCCTGGACGATCATATTCGGATTGGTTTTCGCAACCTTCTTAACCTTGGTTGTAGTTCCCGTTATGTATCTGCTTTCAGAGAAATTTTTATTCTGGATTAATCGGAAAACGGGTATTAGTTTAAGATCCTCTCATTAATTGAACTAAAAAGGATGGAAAGTCGTCTTACCAATTGTAGGACGACTTTTCATTTTATATGCGCTATAGAATTATGA
>JAEUUB010000361.1 GCA_016787745.1 Cyclobacteriaceae bacterium | reverse complement strand
AAATAATGTGGTATTCCTTTTATGGGGTGCCTATGCGCAAAAGAAAGGGGAGATTATTGATCGCACCCGCCATCTTGTATTGATGTCACCTCATCCCTCTCCATTTTCTGCCGATCGTGGTTTTTTTGGAAACAAACATTTCAGCAAAACCAACGAATACCTCAGGAGCAAAGGGCTTAAGGAAATTGATTGGTGAGGCTGGAAGATACTTGATTCTGGATACTTGCCTTAGGCTTTACATCAAGTATCCAGAATCCAGTATCTGATTTTACTTCACCAATTTTAAAAATCTATTCCAACGAATCTTGTTAAAGAAGCTGCCGTGCTTATCGATCGATAACCAGATAAAGAACCCTTTGCCCACAATGTGATCTTCAGGCACAAATCCCCAATACCGCGAGTCGAGGGAATTATGGCGATTATCACCCATCATGAAATAATAATTCTGATGAAAGGTGTATTCTGTCACTTCTTTTCCTTCAATGAAAAGCTTAGCGCCTTCAATTTTAACGTCTTTATTAAGATCATACTTCTCAATAACATTTCCGTAAGTGTATAAGGTGGAATCATTGATCGGGATTTTCATTCCTTCCTTTGGAATTACCAGCGGACCATAGTTATCACCATTCCATGGGCCGTATTTTGCGCCTGGAAAAATCCTCATATCGGGTCCTTCATGGGTCCGGTAATCTTCCGTGACAGAAATAACATAGGGCATGGCTCTCAGCTTATCCACTTTTTCCTGTGTAAGAAACATTTGATAAACTACTTTGTTTTCCCCAGGTCTTCCCATAAAATCATAATCATCCGGATCAAGATCCAGATTCTCCAGATTGCGTTCGTTAATCTCGTCCTTGGCTGTTACCAAATAACTTAGTTGCATTTGGGATGGATTCACTTGAGCCTCCCCATTCACAAATAGCTGTCGGTCTTTTATTTCAAGTACGTCTCCGGCTACAGCAACGCATCGCTTAATGTAATTGGTTTTCAAGTCAACGGGGTAATCAATCCAGGTTGCCTGATTGGTACTGGGATAATTATTTTCTGCAATGCCAGGCACATTAAAAACAACCACATCGTTCCTCTTTACATGGGTAAATCCCGGTAAGCGATACGTGGGCAACTGAATCCAGTCGAGGTAGGAGGGAATCTCAGTAAACCAGATTTTCTGATGGGTGAGTGGAATTTGAAGCGGAGTACGCGGAGTTCGGGTTCCGTAATGGAATTTACTCACAAACAGAAAGTCACCCACCAGCATC
>JAEUUB010000353.1 GCA_016787745.1 Cyclobacteriaceae bacterium | reverse complement strand
GTAGGTGAGAATGGCGTACAAGGCAGTCTCCATATTTATAATGTATGCTGCCGTGGAAAAAATAAACAAATTCAACACTAAAATCACATCCCCCACCGTAAGGGTTGTTTTACGACTGGAATAAATTGCCAGCACTTCCGTGCCGTCAATAACACTTCCTCCCCGGATAGAAAGTCCGATTCCCGTCCCCAGAAAAAAACCGCCAAACACGGCTATCAATAATTTATCGGAGGTGATTGTGGGAAACTCAACGACCGCTAACAACAGAGCCAACAGGCTGATGGCAATAAGTGTTTTAAAGGCAAACTTTTTGGATATCTGTGTGTATGCAATGATAACAAAGGGAAGATTGATAAGTACAACCAAAACCGAAAGATCAATGCCCGATACGATGTTTACCAGCAGCGAAATACCCATTACACCACCATCCAGAAATCGGTTGGGCAATAGAAAGCCCTTTAACCCAAAGGCGGCTGCGCCTACGCCCAACAAGATCAAGAACGTATCCTTAATCATGCGAATAACATTAATTCTTCGGATTCGCAATAACTGAAGGCGCTGAAGTCGTTGTAATGTGCTCATGCCTCAAGATAATTAATTAAATAACGTGTTCAACGGATTTTTATCCAAGTATTTCCCATGCATCTTTAGACACAATTCAATGACTTCAAAAGAACAACTTCAAGAAACTTTGGAACTGATTAAGCTCGAGCGTCAGGCAGATCTTGAACAGTACCGTCAAAAAGTTTTACTCCGCTCCCTCACTCAGCGGGTTAAGGACGGGGTTACCTGGTATCCGGTGCGACTGGTACGCGATTACATTGGTACAGGTGAACGTATTATCCTGGAATTTCAGCGAATCCATAACATCGATCAACCTCATAGCTTTTCCAGCGGAAAACTGGTAAATATTTTTTGTAACGCTTCAGGCAGACCTGACAAAGAACACCTGAGCGGAGTTATCAATTACGTGCAGGAAAATACTTTGGTGATTACGCTTAATGCCGATGACTTACCCGACTGGGTGGATCATGGCCAATTAGGAGTTGATGTCATGTTTGATGAGATGACCTACAAGGAAATGGAACATGCGTTAAAGATGGTGATCAAGGCGGAAGATAATCGGGTGGCTGAATTAAGAGAACTTTTTCTGGGTACAGAAAGCAGCAAACGTAATGCGTCCGAGGCCGCCTTCGATAAAATTACCACACAGTATAAAGAATCAATCAAGTACTTAAATGAAAGCCAGGTAAAAGCAATAGATAAAATTCTGGCTACCGAAGACATTGCGTTTATTCACGGTCCACCGGGAACCGGAAAAACCACAACCCTTGCTCAAGCCATTGTACTTACCGTAAAAGCGGAAGGCCAGGTCTTAGTTTGTACCCCCAGTAATGCCGCCATAGATTTATTGGTAGAAAAGTTAACGGAGCAACAATTGAATGTTGTGCGCATAGGTCATCCTGCTCGGGTAACTGAACAAACGCTTAGCAAAACTCTGGATGCACAGATTGCGACCCATTCCAACTTTGCTGAATTGCGAAGTCTTCGGAAAAAGATGGAGCAAGTGCGCAATCAGGCTTCCAAATACAAACGAAATTTTGGGTATCAGGAGAAAGAACAGCGAAGGTTGTTAAAAGACGAAGCCCGGGCGCTAAAGTCCGATGCGGATATGCTGGAATTTTATATCATCAACGACTTGCTTCAGGCTGCCGATGTAATCTGCAGCACGTTGGTGGGCTCCTCTCATCCGGTATTGCGGGGCCGAAAGTTCAAAACCGTATTTATTGATGAGGCCGCTCAATCTTTAGAACCCGCCTGCTGGATTCCCATACTAAAATCTCAGCGGGTCATTCTGGCGGGAGATCACTGGCAATTGCCCCCTACCATTAAATCCCTTGCTGCCGCTAACGCAGGATTGTCGAAAACTCTTTTTGAAAAAGGTATTTTGAAATATCCGGAAAACGCGACACTGTTGCAGGTGCAATATCGGATGCACGAATCGATCATGAAGTTTTCTTCTCAATACTTTTATAAAGATAAATTAGTCGCCCATGCTTCCGTAAAATCGGCTTTGCTGCGAGCAGATCAGCAACCTGTAATTTTTATTGACACGG
>JAEUUB010000342.1 GCA_016787745.1 Cyclobacteriaceae bacterium | reverse complement strand
GGTGCAGTAATCATAACACTTAGGGTTGATGGCTCCGGAGCCTGTACCCAGGTTTCAGATCAGTTGCTGATATCCATTTTAAAACCAATTGTGGCGGCTAATCCTTCAGTGGATGTAAGCATAGGGCAACCGGTCACTATTAATGTACTTGCAGGCTCCACAACGAATGTTGCTGATGTAATTACTGTAACCATTCTTCAAAATGGAACCAAAGGTACGGCATCGATTAATCAAGATAATTCAATTCGCTACGAGGCAAACGCGGGTACGGTTGGAGACGATCTGATTCAATATCGAATCTGCAATCAGTGTAACTTGTGTAGCGATGGCACCATTACGTCCACCATATTGAATGAAGCACCTATCGTAATCCCGCCTGCGGATGACATTGAGGCGGGGCTGGGTCAACGGATTACCATACCGGTAAGCGTTTTGATTACTGACCCCAACGCTAATTTAGACTTAAGTACATTTAAAATTGTTAGTGGGCCCACCAGCAATGCTGCGGCTTCGTTTGATTCAAACTTCAATTTGGTAATAGATTACTCAACTACCGCTTTCATAGGCCTTGATTTAATTACGATTGAGGTTTGTGATGTGCTTAGTTTGTGTGCACAACTTCCTTTGCAGATTAATGTAGTAGGAGATATTATTGCTTATACTGGAATTTCACCTAATGCCGATGGCAAAAATGATTACTTTAAACTTGAACACATTGAGATCCTGGAGCCTGAAAACAAAGTAACGATTTATAATCGGTGGGGCGATAAGGTTTTTGTTGTTGAAAATTATAACAACGATGAGCCAGACCAACGCTTCAATGGAATTAACGCGAATGGTAATGCCTTGCCAAGCGGAGTTTATTTTTATAAAGTAGAGTTTACTAGTGAACGCGAAGAGCTTAGCGGTTATTTAACAATTAAGAACTAAGTCAATCACACTCAATCCGATGCCCGAACCGGATGATGTGCCAATCAGGATAGCAGATCTAATATGAAGTACTCCATTTGTCAGGATTGCTCAACGTTAATGTGCTCCCTTCACATACGCCCAACCTTTTTCTTGCTTCAAGGTAAGTTCTATCATTGCCGAAGGAACTACCGTGGCTGTGGGAAGCAAATCTGCTTTTGTAAGGTTCCTTCTTTTCATGGTGTTGTTGCAAGCGGCAAACACTACTCCTTTGCCGCTCCACTCAGCTACTTCCGCAGCTGCCTTTGATTTAGAGGTTTGTAATAATTCCAGTCCACCTCCATGGCAAACCACTTCTATTTGCGCATTGGGCCAGGCAGTACGAATGTTCTTTACCTGACCTACTACGGAAACCTGCGAGAGGGAATCACCGGCAGTAAACTGCATAACGAGTTTATGTTTCTTCATGTCCAGAACACCCTCCTCCTGGGCATACAATTGAGTTGTTACAATCAGCGAAAGCGCAAAAGCAATAAGTTTCATGTGTTAATAATTGTTTTTTAGTTGTCACATGGAATTCGCATTTTGATACTTGCCCCTATACCAAATTTCAGGTATTAACATCCAGTTGGGTATAGTTTGGTTTATGCTCATTTCACATGCATAAATTTAATTCCGGAAGGTAGCAAAGTTTAAGGCACGTTGTGTCCTGTTTAGGCTATTTCCCGTGCGCAC
>JAEUUB010000318.1 GCA_016787745.1 Cyclobacteriaceae bacterium | reverse complement strand
GGGGTGAATCGATTTTATATCAGGTAGCGTTAGGCTTGTTTGAGCGATAATCGTTTCTACTTTTTCAATCCATCGATTCTGTAAAGCATTTTCACCAGCAAAGACTCCAGATTTAATTAGCTCATCTTCGTACGGGGAGGGTTCAAAAATGCCAAGTGCATAAGGCAAGGCATACTCAAGTGATTTTTGCAGACGGCCAATGCTTTCTGGTGTTGCCGATCCTAATTGTTTAATCCATGTATTCGCGTGCAGCGTATGATACCGAAGTTCACCTCTTATCTTTTTTGCGAGTTGTGCCAAAGGTTCGCAGGAAGAATTTGTGAGCATCTCAAAACGCAGGGCCTCTGCAGTATCGAACAAAAAATGCCGGATTAAACTAAAGTCATATTCCAGGTTAGGTAATTCAACCAACTGGCAATTGTGAAATTGATTTGCATTCCGCGTAAAAGCAACCGTATCCGGATCTTGCTCGCCCAGTTCCTGGAGTATTGTATACAAGGCAAGACTTTGCCCAACCTTATCCTGCGCCATGGACGAAAAGGCAATGTCTTCTTCTAACAAAGGCCCCATGCCCGTCCACTCTGAATTGCGATGACCAAGGATTAACTGATCATCGGCCATTTTGTAAAGCAATTCTTTAAGGGGAATAAGATCCATAATTGATTTAAACTTTAGTTCGTTCAAGAAAATTCTTCAGTTTATCACCGCCTTTATAATCCGAAGCATCGCGAAATTTTTTCTCGGGCAGGGTAAGCCACAATTCTTTTTCTTCGGCCGTAGTAAACCGGATTTTATCCGTTGCTATTACCCACACATTGTAAATCACTTTACCGGTATTGAATTCCTTACGTGCACACAACAGGGCTTCGTCAGCAGTATTTGCAGTAACTGTACCCACGTGCACATGTTGTTTTCCTCGCTTTGCCAGGTGATAGATTTCGAAAGATTGGGTGCCCGGTGTTGCCGGAGTAAGCTCAGAAATCAAGTCGTACACATTGTTATTTTCGTCTGTCAATGTCGATACGAAAATATCACGGGTATCAACCACATAAAGGGAAGTGCATGTGAACCTTCTTGTAAAGGCTTCCTTTGCTAATACATAAGCCATTTCCAAATTAGGAGCATGAACAATACCCTCGTGCTGAAAAGGTTTGCCTTCTTTTGGTTGCACAAAGACTTCAAACGTACCGAATTGATCGAGAGGCGCCTTCGGACTAATCGATTGACTAATCGGGGGCAACCGATTTACACGAGGATCGAGAGATTTCATCATCTGCTAATTCTAATTGTTGTCAGATCAGTAACCGGAAACCAGTACCCTAATCAGGCAAGCGGCATTACATATTCACTTTGAGGTTTCTTCAAGGCTTCACGCACCCACTTGCCACGTTCTTCGGCTATCCTTCTTACTTCCAGTCGCTCTTTATTGCACGGACCATCGCCATTAATCACCCGCTTAAATTCTTCCCAGTCGGGTTCAGTATACTCCCACTTCCCGGTTTCTTCATTTTTCTTCAAGTTAGGATCAGGAATTGTAAATCCTAATTCCCAGATCTTCGGTACATACATGTCCAAAAACTGATTGCGCATCTCATCGTTGGTTCCCATTTTTACTTTCCAGCGCATCAAAACTTCGGTATGGGCCGAAATTTTATCGGAGGGTCCAAAAAAATGCATCATGGGTGCCCACCAGCGATTCAACGCCTCCTGAAACATCTCGCGTTGTTTGGGTGTACCCGAGGCCAGGTAAATAACACAGTGATGACCGTATTTCAAATGGAATGATTCTTCAGCACAAATGCGGTCGAGCGCCCGACAATACGGACCATAACTTCCCTTTGCATTGGCCAATTGATTTACAATGGCCCCTGCATCAACCAACCAGGAGATAAAACAACAGTCGGCCCAGGTAAAGGTGGGGTAGTTGAAGATGTTGGAATATTTTGATTTTCCA
>JAEUUB010000266.1 GCA_016787745.1 Cyclobacteriaceae bacterium | reverse complement strand
CACCATGGCCCCCGTAAAGGCCTTTGAGCCTGCATACTGAACGGGGGAAGGCCGCTGGCTAAAAACCGGATCGACCAGTATTCTTTTATTGTCGATACTGATCAAATAACTCGAGTGACCAAACCAGATAATGGAAGGTTTTTCTGACGTGAAGGTTTTCAAATCCGTTTGCACGGAAGGTATTTTTGAATGCGGATAGGTTTCCGGTTTATCGCTTAAGAATTTGCGGATCATGGAAAAATAAGAGACATCCGGGGCCATCATGGGTGTTTTAATCCGATTTTGAAAGGACCCGTTTTTATAGTTTGGTGATTCCTCTATTTTCTGTTTACGTGCTCCCTCCGGAAGTTTACCAAATGATTGTTGTTGCATAAATATGTACACCGTTAGTGCGAATAAAAAAATGAAAATAAGTATTCCGTTGGCGATTTTCTTTACCATGTGCTTATGGACGAAACGTGGAGCATTTTTATTTTATGCTGTTTGGAATTTTAAATCCCTGAAACCTGGATCAATAGGCTTTAAACTAATTTCATTTTTTGTCTCGATATCAACCCTCTTCAAATGTTTCAACTACGGTATATTTTCCGCACTTAGTACATATTATCTCAGAACGGGTTGAAAAATTTCCATTACGGTCCATGTTTTTATAAAAGTAGAGGCAATGATTTTTCTCAGAATCAGATAGGTCTTTTCCGCCATGACCACATGCTTCACATTTTAAGTTGGTATATATGCCACTACCTACAGAAGTGCTTGAATAACCGTCATCCTGGATTTGCACAAACGCTTCTAATTCCAGATAACGAGGGGGTGCATATTGCGGAAGGTCGTTGACTGCTATTTTTTGCCCCGGCTCTGAGTTATACATGAAAATAATCTTTAAAAATAATGGTCTTGCTATTGCCTGGAGTTTCATTTCTCTTCTTTTTGAACTTAACTTGAACATTAGGATTTAATGACGTTATCTCATTTATAAATTCAATTTTCCTTTTGGGCGAGATAATAATGGAATCAAAATTTCCGTAAGTTATTTCAAGCCTGTCAAGGGAAGTCGCAGGTGAACTCAAAGGGTTATTTGTTTCCGAAATTTTCTTTATTGAATTAATGTCTATGGTCTTATTTACTAAAAAGCCACACCTGATTGTTAATTCATTTCCATTAACCACATAATATGTAGTCATAAACAAGTATAAAGTAAAGAAAATAGCAGGGGATAGAATTGCAACCCCAAACCAACTTGGTTTCTCAGATACGACTATAAACACAACCGACCCAAAAATAACAATAAGAGGGATCACTAATTCAAGGCCAATTTTTGATTTAAATACCTTCGTCATTTCTACTACAGATTTTCTAAGTAATGTATTTATGGAAGTTCCGACAACCCCCTAAGATAGACTCTTGTCTTTCAATCACCAATCAAACTTAAGCTTCAAATCACCTTCCCCCTCCACCTGCCAGACTTCATGTAAAAGTAAGCCATCGCAAACATGCTGATCCAATACACCCATTCACTGCCCCAACCCCAGGCAATAGATAAATTCCACTTCTCCAGAACCAGATAAACGTACACGCAATAAATCAAAATGGTTATGAATTCAATCAACAGGTTTACGCGCGAATTGCCCGTGCCGGTTACCGCATTAAGCCATATCGTTCCAACCGACATCATTAATAAGGCCACAGACACGATGCGCACAATCGGAATTGCTTCTGCAATAAACGCCTCGCCCTGACTATAGATTTGCAAAAACAAAGCCGGCACACTGTTTAAGAGCACAAAAATACAGAGCGAGATTCCCAGGCTCAATTTAACTATGCGGGTAACCAACGGCATTACTTCCTCTTGCCGCCCCTGACCAATTATATTACTTACCATCGTATTGGCCGTGGCCGCAAACGCCCAACAAAAAACTCCAAATAATCCGAAGATGTTACGCATAGTATTAGAGATGGCGAGTGCCCGCGGGCCGTGGTGTTCAATTAAAATATAGAAGAACTCCCAACTCGTAATGCTGATAGCAAACTGCAGTATCAGGGGAGTCGAAATTGTAAGGATCAGTTTCATTACAGAGAAATCAATCTTCGTCTGTTCAAAGAACGCGAATGACTTATGGATATTCTTGACGCGGATAACCAGGTAGATCACCAGCAAGCCTACCCCTTCGGCCACAATAGAAGCCAGGGCCGCCCCGTTA
>JAEUUB010000140.1 GCA_016787745.1 Cyclobacteriaceae bacterium | reverse complement strand
ACTCATCATGGGTGAAGGTAGTCAGGCGGGACTCAATGGAGTGATGGCTCACGAAGTAACTCACAGTTGGTATCAGATGGTGTTGGCATCCAACGAATCTTTATATGCCTGGATGGATGAAGGATTTACTGACTTTGCCAGTGAAGAGGCGATGAACACCATATTCAACGAGCCGATAGATCATGCCAGGAGTTACAGTAGCTATTTTAGTTTGGTTGAGAGTGGATTACAGGAACCCGCAAGTCAGCATTCCGATCATTTCAATACAAATCGTGCTTATGGAACTGCCGCGTACAGCATGGGCTCCGTCTTCCTTCATCAATTAAAGTATATCATGGGTACGGACAATTTTTATAGGGGCATAAAACTTTATTACAACACCTGGAAAATGAGACACCCGGAGCCAAACGATTTTCTACGGGTTATGGAAAAAACCTCCAACCTCCAATTGCATTGGTATTACCGATACTGGATTCAAACTACCAAACGTATAGATTATGGAATTAATCTTGTTGCGGAAAAAGAGGGTAGCACGATGATTGAGTTACAGAGAGTGGGTGAATTCCCTATGCCCGTTGATCTGCTCGTTAAATACAAAGATGGCTCGGAAGAGTTGATTTACATTCCTTTAAACGAAATGATGGGTGGTAAGCCTAAAGAAAACTCCACTAAACGCACTGACCTTACTCCCTGGCCATGGGTAAATCCTACCTATACTTTTAGCCTTCCAACTAAAGTGGGAAAAATTGAAAGTATTGAAATCGACCCAAGTTTAAGAATGGCCGATATCAGCAGAAAAAATAATAAAGTTATTCTATCGGAAATAAATGCTTACAAAGATCCAACAAAATAGAGATTTGTCTTAGTGCAATCTTTTGCCAAGCTTATCGATTACTACAATTTTACTTTCTCCCGTAGGGCTACTCAATTTAACTGAGAGTTCGTCTGTAGCCGAAGAGTACAAAAGTTCAGTGGGTTTAAATTCAAACTTAAAGTTTTTACTCCATGCTAAACCGCCAGTTCGGTTTACACGAGCCACGGTAACCGGAAATCCTTCCTGTACTTTGCTCTCAGAGTAAATCAAGGCAAAATACACCTTGTCTGTCTCCTGAAGAGAGAGGGCTTTTAGGATGGGCAAACTTCTCAACTTAAAGTTTGGAGCATCTACGGGAAAGTTCGCAACAAGGTCCGCCTTCCGGGAAGGTGGAATCGTATAAAAATATCCAACAGCCAGCGAGTCGGTATACTTTAACCCCAGGGTATAATTATCATTGGAGGTCAGGGGTTTGTAAGGCCTGGTCTCAGACTCCTCGGCATAAAGAGGAATAGAGTCCTTTTCTACAAAAACCCACTTTAGTGATTGCATGGTTTGCTCCCACATCTTCTCGCGATTTGATAGTTCGCGATGAGCAAAATCCTGAGTTGCTTTTACCATGGCTTTAAGCACCGCTACCGTGCCATACGCATTGGTAACAAAGTGGCTGTAGTCCAATGCTTCCTTTTCAAAATCACGTTTTATCAATAAGGAAGCGATGCTGTCAAGTTTACGGGCAGACTTTATTTCCTGCTCGAGACAAGTCATTTGCAACGCTATATTGGCTGAATCACGTAACGGTTTATTAATAATCAAGTCTGAGTAATATTCTAATTCAGCCACTTTCATATTAAAAACGCTGGCCGGTAACGGATCCGGATCAAACTTCTTTAATTGAGTTACAAGGAGCTTATCAATAAGTTTCGTCAAATCACTCTTAACAGAAACGGAATCCGTCTTTAGCTTCTTGCTTAGTTTATTAATTTCAATGTCATAAGAGATCAGATTTTGTCGCAACGGAATAATCTCCTTTTGGATAAGATCAAATGACTTCTTAGACCACCCGGAGTAATCCCAGAGCTTTAAGTCATTGCTCAGGAAGTCAGTTGCTGAAAGGCCATCCTTTTTAAAATCCTTGACCTCCATCAGCGTTAATTCCTGATTGTAATTGGATTTACCCAGGGTTTGAAGAATGGATTTATAACTTTTAAAAGCAACCTGACTTGAGTCATATACGGCCATGAGATTGTTGAGTTCAACCAAGAGCTGATCATCGGACCGAAGAAACAGTTCCTTTTCGTTGGCAAATCTCTCCTGAATCGCCTTAAAGAAATCCATCGATCGGAGATACAATTTTTCGGACTGAACAAAATGATTTTTCAG
>JAEUUB010000133.1 GCA_016787745.1 Cyclobacteriaceae bacterium | reverse complement strand
TCGTAAGTAATCGTTTACCACAGTCTGATGCCGTGCAAAACTCACCTTCATCATGGTCTCCTTTAAAACTATCACGAATGAAAATCCGACCGGATGGTTTTAATTTCATACGAAGATCCTGCAGCATGGTATCGGGTGTATCAAACACATGCACCGTAGCATTCAGGTACATAACGTCAATGGATTGGTTGGGTAATTGCGATTCCGTAACTGTGCCGTACACTATTTGAAACTGATTTCTTTGTCCAAGATTATATCCCAGTTTCCGGGAGTAATAAGTCACCACCTTGTCAATATTTTCCTGTTGCAACGCCTCGCGATCAATATCCTGAATATAGACCATGCAGCTATCCAGCTGAGTAGCCATAATCACAGTTAGCACACCTGAACCTGCACCTACATCGGCAACGGTCATGCCAGGCTTTATCTCCATAAATTCGATCAGTGGCCCAAAAGTACCTTTCGCATTTTCCGTTGTAAAAACGGGTCCTTTGGCATAGGGAGCGCAAGCGACTACCAGAAAAACGAGAAAAAATTTGAGTTGATTCATGAATTTAGGTTTTAGCTAAAACGCAATTCATTGAACTTTCGCACATTTCGCCAATCTAAAAATGTGAAATTCTTCTACCTCATTTTCAATATAGCAGCGGCTGCGTCTATCTGCCTAGAATAATTCATCAATTTACTTGTTACTACTTCTATTTGTTGTTGTGCTTCTTTCCAGTTGCGTTCTTCAATGGCTTCGCGAATGCCTGGCAAAGTCTTTACTCCATATCCAGTATAAAAACCGGGGGCATATATACTGTGCCGGAACCACGGTCTGCGCGGCAGTCCCTCATCAATCATTAGGTTTTGTTCAGCTGTATACAATAATTTGTTCAGTTTGTCCAAATTGGTATTGGGGTTAGGATTTAACTTCACAAGTTCAGCGTACGCACTGGCGCTTTTTTCAAGTTGCGCAACGGCATTCTGCAAAGCACTGAAGTTCAGGTAGGGCACAGATTCCTTTATTACTGGCTGAACAAAAGTTTGCGTGGGATCACTGGCCAGTTTGTAACGATTTTCCTTAATCATCAAATTCTCCACCTCCGTTGCGTCCCGCATATTATCAATCAGCGTATTCACTTCAGTTACATATTCGTTTACGGTTTTATAAAAGCCAGTAAAATCAAAAGGCAAAATATTGGCATTAACAAGACGCAACGTAGCGCGGCCCGCTGCCTTTGCCAACGTAACACCATATTCGAACTTGGGATCTTTAAATCTCTTATAGTGGTCATACGAATCGTAAATTGAATGATACTCGCCACCATCATCTTCACCTCCAAAACCAATATTAAGCGCTGGGATTCCAAGGTGCTGAATAAACGGGCTATAATCTGAACCCGAGCCCATGGCCCCAATGGTCATGGCCGAAGAATTTAAGATTTCCTTTTTTGACTTTGCAGAGGAAGCATGTGCTGCCATCGCAGATTTTCTTCTTTCCCAAACGCTCACTCCGGTTTGGGGGTCAATCACATCTCTGGCAACATCACTCATCAATTGCTGCAACGTGTGTGAACCTTCTACACCAATAAATCCTCTGCCATTTCCATCCGAGTTAATGTAAGCCACTGCCTTTTGCACCAATTCACTCGCATGATCCTCCACCCATTCCGTTGAACCTAATAATCCAATCTCTTCACCATCCCAACCGCAATAGACGATAGTCCGCTTGGGCTTCCAGCCTGTTTTGGTAAGCTCACCGATCGCACGGGCTTCTTCCATCAAAGCTACCATTCCACTAATCGGATCGGAGGCGCCATTCACCCACGCATCATGATGGTTACCACGGATCACCCATTCATCCGGCAACTCAGCGCCCTTCATTTTCGCAATTACATTATGACAGTCCACCAGCTTCCAATCAAATTGTAATTTCAGATGAACGCGCGCTGGGCCCGGGCCAACATGGTACGTGATAGGCAGCGCACCCCGCATATATTCAGGAGCTACCGGCCCGCCCAACGCACTGAGTAACGGCAACGCATCTTCATAGCCAATAGGTAAAACAGGAATTCCAATTAAGTTATCGGCTTGAGCTCGTTCAATACGCCTGGCTTCTTCCGTGGCGCCTATGTTGGGTGTGAGCGGATCACCCGGACGAACTGGCAAATCCAAAACCGAACCTCTTTGCGCTCCCAATGCCGGACGGAACGGTCCTTTAGGGTACACATCGCCTTGATAATATCCATCATTTTCAGGATCAGAATAAATAATGCAACCAATTGCTCCTTTCTCTTCCGCTACTTTAGGCTTGATGCCTCGCCACGAACCACCATACTTGGCAATCACAATTTTCCCTTTTACATCAATCCCCAGCTTTGCCAACTCCTCGTAATCCGAAGGCACGCCATACCCCACAAACACAAGCTC
>JAEUUB010000123.1 GCA_016787745.1 Cyclobacteriaceae bacterium | reverse complement strand
GGTTTTTCTTCGCAGCTCAAACACAATAGTAAACTTACCAGGCCGTATTTTACTTGCATAGTCGACTGATTGGATAATTACTGAACGGGGAATCCGGCAGCTTTCCAGGCTTTCATTCCGCCTTCCATTTCGTAAACAGGGGTGTATCCTTTTTCGCGCAGGATGCGAGCCGCTTTTGCACTTCGAATGCCCGAGCCACAATAAACAAAAATTGGCTTTTGTTCAAGATTGGATAGTTTGGTGGCAAAGGCTTCGTCATAGACAACATTCATTTGCCCCGCAATTGCCCCGGCACGAACTTCTTCTTCCGTGCGCACATCCAGCAAGATAGCGTCTTCGGTTTCCTTGTACTTCGCTATAAATTCGGATGGGGAAAGAAGGGTGGTTGACGTGTCTGTTTTTTTTTCGGTACAGGCACTGACAATAAGGAATAGCAGAAAAATTTTTCTCATGGAAATTTCTTTCGTGCAAGATACTAACTTTTGCACTTTCTTGTTGGTCACGTTTCCGATGCTTACGGCATTGTGATTTCAAAGCCGTACTTTTGTGGTATATAAAGTAAATGGTGAATCAACACGAAGATTTTAACGAAGAAGAAGACGAATCACTTTTCGAACATCACCGGATTGTAGCCGATGCTAAACAAGGCCTGATTAGAATAGATAAATTTCTGATGGATCGGTTGCCTAACGTTACCCGAACTAAAATTCAGGAAGGGATTCACGATGGGTTCGTTAAGGTAAATGAGCAAGCCATAAAACCCAGTTACAAAGTTCATCCGCATGATGTTATTATTGTGGCTTTTCCTGAACCCCCGCGGGATACGGATGTTGTTCCTGAAAACATACCCCTCAACATTATTTTCGAAGATGAATTTTTACTGGTGGTGAATAAGGCACCCGGAATGGTGGTGCATCCAGCGTATCAAAACTGGAATGGCACGTTGGTGAATGCACTAACCTATCACTTTCAGAACCTCCCGGAGATGGCGGGCAACGATGGCCGACCTGGGCTGGTGCATCGCATCGATAAAGACACCAGTGGCTTGTTGGTGATAGCAAAAACAGAGGTGGCCATGACTTCGCTGGCAAAGCAATTTTTTGATCATTCTATTGAACGAACCTATCAGGCCATTGTGTGGGGCGTGCCCAACCCGGAAGCAGGAACC
>JAEUUB010000063.1 GCA_016787745.1 Cyclobacteriaceae bacterium | reverse complement strand
GTAGAAGCTTTCCAAATAATTCTCAGCTTTCCAGCGGTTTACAAATTCCATTTCCTTTTTCGGCAATTCAGGATTCGATTTAATTGTTTCAATTCCATTATCCGAAAGCGTAATTAAAACCATTATTCTGTTCATTTTTATGAGTTTAGGTGTCGTTTTATTTTGAGAAGATTGTAGTCAATATTTTGCCAATGAGGCTGCTATTGTGTAAGCATTTTTAAACTTACTAAAAAAAGGTGTACGGAAGCAGGAATTATTGATAGCGGCCACTTGATCTTAATACATGCGTTTATCAATACGGTTATTTTAAGAAGCCTGTTCATAGTTTGATCGCAATTGATTTCACACCATTCCTATCCCACGTTGCTGAACGAAATATAAAAAGTAAACTTCAAATTAACACTGAACACACAATTGTTCTTCTTGATAGAAGGCCAGGGAGCTCCTTTTAATTATTGATTGAATCATTTTATGAAAGTCAAAATGTTGGTCAGGCGACCAACATCAACTTAGGGCCATATCGCAAACATGTTGTTGGCAACTGTTACCATGATCATTCACTAATCTCCCAATTCTTTCCACGTGGGATTCTGCCAAAAAAATCCGATGAGTCAGATTTCAACGTTTCAATTATATATTTGCTGTAGTCATTTCCCATGTCAAAAAAGCTGTAACTGCCCCAGTCGATACTCTTAATAGCAATTATACCATATCCATCTAAAAAGAATATTGCACCAGCATCATCCTCACCCATGGGATCGTCAAGTATGTATCTTTTAATCTCGTATTTATTGTCATCAAAAGAGAAAGTCATTTGACCTCTTAGCTTGCATGGTTCGGTATAGTATATTATTATCGTGTCTGTCCTTAAGTCTTGCCTAACTAAATCATGGAAAAGTGAATCAGGCATGTCCAAAGTAACATATCGATAGGTTTTTTCATATTTTGTTGAGTCAATTATTAATCTGTCAGTTTCTGTTCCTCTAAGTTCTCCACCGATTGAGTATTGGGTAAATGTCACCGAAGCATGCTCAGCAACACGGGAACAACTTAGTAAAATTGATAACGCAAAAAATGAAATCAGTCTCATGCGTCTAACGGTAATTGC
>JAEUUB010000058.1 GCA_016787745.1 Cyclobacteriaceae bacterium | reverse complement strand
ATTCTGGCCTGTATTGGCATATTCATTTTATTGGTAGCCTGTGTTAATTTTATCAATCTCTCCACGGCACTCTCCGTTCATAAGTCAAAGGAAGTGGGTGTAAGAAAAACATTGGGTGCACAAAGAGCACAACTTACCTGGCAATATTTAAGCGAAGCCTTTCTGATAACCCTTTGTGCCGGTATTATTTCGGTTGGGATTGCTGAGTGGATTGCGCCTTCCGTTGGAAATTTCTTGGAGCGGGATGTTCAATTGAACTTGTTGAATAATCCGCAGTTGATTCTGTTTCTAATTGCAATCATTGTGGTTACGGCACTCTTTTCAGGGTTTTATCCAGCGCTGGTTCTGTCAAAATTTAATCCTGTGAAAGCACTTAAAAATAAGATGTCTACGGATAATAACTCTGCTTTTTCGGTGCGAAAAATTTTGGTGGTAGGTCAGTTTTTCATTGCGCAGGTATTGATCATTTGCACGTTGGTTGTATCGAGCCAACTTTCTTTTTTCAGAGATTCATCACTTGGATTTGCGAAGGAAGCGGTGATAAACGTAAGTATTCCGGATAACAACTCAACCAAGTTGGAAGCTTTCCGCAATCGATTAGAAACACTTAATGATATTAAAGACGTTACGTTTGCCTTGGGCGCCCCTATTTCGAACAATAATTTTGGGACGGGCATGTACCTCACGGATAAAGGCGAAGTGAATAGGTATTCTATGTATTTGAAGCTTGGGGATGCGCACTACAAAGATGTGTATGGTCTTGAACTTTTGGAAGGGCGTTGGTTTTTGGAGAGTGACGAGAAGTTGGCTAACCTGAGCCGAACAGAACGTCAGTGGTCTTACGTGGTAAATGAGGCAGCCGTCAGGACATTTGGCTTTAATTCACCCAGCGAAATTATAGGCAAGAATATTACCATTGGTTTTAACGAAGTATCCGGTCCGGTTATAGGAGTAGTAAAGGATTTTCATACAGAGTCCTTGCAACATGGACTTGATCCGGTTGTCCTGCTCCCGTTCAATTACTTTTTTGATGCCGGTATAAAGATCAATACCGCCAATGCTACGGCCACCCTAAAACACATTGAAGAAGCATGGCAGGAGCAGTTTCCCGAATATTTGTTTCAATATTCCTTTTTAGACGATTACATAGGTCGCTTGTATCGCGAAGAGGAAAGAATGTTTGGACTCTTCGAACTCTTTGCGGGCATTGCCATATTTATTGGTTGCTTGGGTCTTTACGGATTGGCGTCTTTTATGGCTCAGCAAAAAACCAAAGAGATAGCCATTCGAAAAACATTAGGGGCTTCGGTAAGTCATATTGTCGGGCTTTTTTCCCGTGACTTTGTGCTGTTGATAGTTATTGCGTTTGGTTTTGCCGTGCCTGTCGCGTGGTATGCAATGACCTTATGGCTCGAAGACTTTGCCTTTAAAGTTGAAATCACCTGGGTGGTCTTTGTAATTGGAATTGCCAGTACATTGGCCATTACATTTATAACCGTTGGATACCGTTCGCTTCGCGCTGCGGTAGCTAACCCGGTGGATGCTTTGAAAAGTGAATAGTTAGCGCGACTAAACTTTTTTAAGAAGGAAAACATCTAAATCCATACGCCTACCATTATGTTCAGGAATTATTTAAAAACAGCTTTTCGAAATCTGGTCCGGCAACGCGCTACAACGTTGCTTAATATCGGAGGA
>JAEUUB010000041.1 GCA_016787745.1 Cyclobacteriaceae bacterium | reverse complement strand
GCCCAAAAAAGAGTGCTTCGGGTATCGCGATAATTTTTGTTATTGAATTTTGGAGTGAATAAATAAAATTCACAGGGCTTAGCATATCCTGCTACTTTTTTCTTTTGAGACAGATTGGATTCTGAAAATGTATCGGTCGATCCATATTCTCCTTTTAGGGTAGTGATAATTATTACACCATTTCCGCCCCGCGTACCATACATGGCAGCGCTGCCATATTTAATTACGTCCACACGATCAACCATCTCCGGATTAATTTGCATGAGTCTGGAATAATTGGAATCACCTCCACCCCCTGTAAATTGAAGCCCATCAAGAATAAGCAAAGGCTCGGTAGAAGCGGCACCCATAAAGTTAGAGGCACTTCCAATTCTTAGATATCCATTTACCACATTGAGCCCTGGAACTTTGCTGCGAAGGGCGGTAAATAAAGAAGTTCGACTGGTTTCCCGAATCTCATTTCCGGGTATAGTGATGTCAGCCTTTCCATACGCTTGAGGTATTATGTCTTTGTTTAATTCAGGTTCTATGTCTTCATTGATCGTTACTTCCTTCAAGAGAATAGCGGATTCCGTTTCGACAGGAGGCAATTGCGCCCCTTGCTTTACGTTTCCGGTTTTGGTTGCAATTTTTATTTCGCTTGCGATGGCCTCGGTACCAGGAGCCACACGATCTGCCAAAATTATTGATCCTTCAAACTTTTTTGATTTTCCGATAGATTGAAACGCGATCTCAACGGAATCGTAAAAGTGTAATCCGGCAATCCTGAAATCTCCTTGCTTATCGGATTCAACTTCTTTAACATCGCTAAAATTACCTATTACAACATTAAATGTGTTCTTCGCAGGTTTTCCTTTTCTATTGGTGTAACGCCCCATCAAAGTAATACCCGTTTCTACGGGATAATTGATTTCAGTTGTTGTTTGATTTTTGGTACTCCATTCTTCAAACTCAAACGCTGTTAGAATATTTTTTTTATGGTTGATCTCTGCAACCTGATTAAAGTCCGTTACGGATATCGATAATTCCGCGGGTTTTGGCGAGCCATCTTCATTTCTAATTTCAAACTCCAGTTTTATTTTTTCACGAGGGCCAAAAGTCTTTTTGGTTGAGATTAATTTTACCAGACTGTCCTGTTGTTTCAGATCAAGGTGTTCCTCTCTCAGCGGCACTTCATAACTCCCTAAGACAGGCAAATAGGTGATGTCAATATTGCCATGGTAGTTTAGCATCCAGTTTGTGTAAGCCCGGATAGCATAGGTACCTTTGTTTAGATTTTCGGGTAAATCAAAACACCCGCTGCTTGTGCCTCCATCTATAAACAACGATTTTGATAGTATGATTTTCGTAAAGGGATCAATAAAATCAACATATAAAACTTTGCTTAAGGAATCCATGAACTGGGGACTTCGGTAATTCAAAAATGCCTTGAACCAGATTTTTTCGCCCGGATAGTAGTAGGACTTATCCGTTTGAACATAAACTTTTTCTTCAAGTTGTTTTAATTGTTTTTGAATAGGCGTTTCCACTTCGGTTAGTTCGAGATTTTGCAAAATTTCAGGAGAGTAATTATAGGGTAACAGATCGGCAACCCGCGCATCATTCATCGCTCCCAGTACAATCAGGTTGCCCGGGTTCATAACAATACCTTGCGCATTTACTTTCAATACTCCCCCATTTATTTGTAACCACGATACAGGATAAGAGATGTCGCTATAGACCTTACTATTTGAACGAGCCTTCGTAAAATGTACCTCCAGTCGGTTTTTAATTTGAAGATTGAATTCTTTATTGTTTTCAGTGAGGATGTCTTTTGTGGAGAAATATTGGATCGATTTATCGAGTTGCGAAGCAAAAATGGCCGTTCGGTAGGGAGTATTCTCGTTGCCACTTTTATCTGTATAGAGATTAAATCCCTCTTCCTTGGCATTTCCCTCAACCAACGATTTCATCAGATGCCGAAGTGAGCCGTGATAAGCCATCGACCGGTTTTGAGCATACGATTTCAGAATCTTTGCATCGGAGGTGGGTAATTCCTTGAAGCGTACCTCACCCATAATATTGTAGCCATCGCTTGTAGACACCATCATCTTTAAATAATAATCAATTCGATAGCCCAGCGCAGTATTCTCAATTTCCAGCGGGCGTGCTGCGCTGGCAGTAAAAAAATCTTTTCCATTCACTTTCGATTCCTTGAATTCAAGAACCCAGGGGTTGAGAACGGTGCACGCTTTTGAAAACTGCGTGCTGCCGAAGAATACCTTTTCAAAATTTTTGAGTTGCTTCTCCCAGGCTTTGTCGCGCGTACCTTCCACCACCACGGTTTCCAATTGCTTCTCATCAACCGCTAATCGTACATTAAGCTGAACCGCTTTTCCTTGTACAATCTGAACTTTTGTTTGATACGATTG
>JAEUUB010000033.1 GCA_016787745.1 Cyclobacteriaceae bacterium | reverse complement strand
CTTGCGTAATTTGCAATCAAAAATTTCTTGCTTTACAACTTCACTCATGATCATTAAAAAACTGGCCGTCCCCTTCATCAACGATAAACTGCTGCAACAAGTGGAACATTGCTACATCGCCACTGCGGCTATCTCCGAAGCCGGATTCGATTTTATTCGTAGCCGCATCCCCACAAAAAGCAAAATGGAAATTGTGACGGGCCTCGATGTGCCCACCTCACCCGAAGTGCTGAAAAGAATCTGGCGAAATTATCAGGGACGCATTACACTTAATATCTACACAAAAAACTTCTTTCACGCCAACGTTTATATTTTCGATTTGCCGTTTCGAAAGTCCGTTGCGTTTGTTGGGTCTGGACAATTTACGTTAGAAGGAATTAAAGACAGCGAAGAACTCTTTTATAAAGTCACCGATGTCAAAGAAATTGAAGCTCTGAAATCGTGGTTCATTGGCTATTACGAATTTGGCAATCCACTTTCCGAAGAAATCATCCAGGAGTATGAATACTTGTATCCAACACTCAGGCAACGCGACATCGCCTCGCGGCAAGAAAAAAAACAATTCATTGAATTAACTACCGATGGTTTTAATTGGGATTTCATAAAATTCAAAAATCAGTATTTCCAAAAAGAAGATTACCTCGCACTAAGCAACAGCAAAGCACGAGCAACTACTCCCGAAGTTCATGCCCAGCGGGTAAGTTCCCAGACCGAACTGATTCAACTTCATGAACTGATTAAAAAAGATGTAACACGCATGAAACTGCATGCAGACCCTGATGCGAATAAATTAGTCAGTAGTCTTGATCCTGCCGATCATCCAGACAACAAACTACAAACCCTATGGCTGGCCTATGGCCGCAGCGAAGCCGAGCTGAAAAAATTAAATTCAACTGAAATTACTGATTTTATCACCCTGCAAATTGTACTTCAGCAAAAAGAAGTGGGAGTTTGGCTAACGGCTAAACCCAACAAAGGCAAAGTGGATCGTGACTATGTTAGTAAGCAGATGTACAATGAAGAATACAAAAAACAATTCTTCACATTACTCACCGGCTTAGGGGCCGGGTACTGGATTGAAATT
>JAEUUB010000016.1 GCA_016787745.1 Cyclobacteriaceae bacterium | reverse complement strand
CGACCTAAAACCTATGAGGTGGGAGATCAGGCTCCGGGCCGTATTGGAACCTGGGTGGGGTGGCAAATCGTAAGGAAGTTTGCGGCCAAAAAATCGGATCTGTCATTACCAGAAGTTATGAGCCTAAGAGACGCGAAACTTATTTTTAACGAGTCGGGGTATCGTCCGGTTGAAAAGTAAGCTTAACCCAGCGAGTGGCAAGAAAAATCCGTAACTCCTTAAGCTGCCGTTTAGATAAAATACAAGATCAGCCTTCCTTATTAATAAAACCGTTTCTATCTTTCTTCACTCTAAAAAAAGTGAAGCTATGAAGCCTGTTGTTTTTACTAAGTTATCCATCATGATGCTTCTCGAATATTTTATTTGGGGTGCATGGTATGTAACCATGGGCACATACATGGCAACCTTCTTAAATTCAAGTGGGGTGCAGATTGGTGCCGCCTACAGTGCATTGGCTATCGCCACCATGATCTCTCCTTTTTTTGTTGGCATGGTGGCCGACCGGTATTTCGCTGCCCAACGGATTATGGGCGTTTTGCATTTGGTGGGTGCTGCACTTTTATATTTTGCTACACAAATCACAGATAATTCCACTTTCTATTGGGTCATTGTCTTTTATTCGCTTTTGTACATGCCAACCATCGCGCTTTCCAACAGCATTGCATTTCAGCAAATGACCGACCCCGGCAAGCAGTTTCCGTGGATCCGGGTGTTTGGAACCGTGGGCTGGATTGTTGCCGGCTTTATGATTGGAAATCTTGGCATCGAGAAAACTTCCAACACCTGGGTTATGGCAGCCGGTGCCTCCCTCTTGTTGGGGATTTTTAGTTTTATTCTTCCACATACCCCGCCAAAAGGAAAATCCGAAGTGAATGCTGGAAGTGCAATTGGCACAGAAGCTTTGGTGTTATTTAAAGATCGCCCGTACTTCATTTTCTTTATTGCTGCCATTCTGGTTTGTATTCCACTCTCCTTCTATTATGGCTTCGCCAATTTATTTTTAAACGAAGCAGGTATGGAAAATGCGGCCGGCAAAATGATTCTGGGCCAGGTTTCCGAAGCTGTTTTTATTCTGGCCATTCCTTTTCTGTTCAATCAGATTGGCGTTAAGAAAATGTTATTGTTGGGCATGGCCGCCTGGTTTTTACGATACGTATGCTTTGCTTTTGGAAATGCAGATGTAAATCTTTGGATGTTGTATGCTGGAATTATTCTTCACGGCATTTGTTACGACTTCTTTTTTGTAACCGGATATATGTATACCGAAAAGAAAGCCGGTGAAAAAATTAAGAATGCTGCCCAGGGATTATTCACCTTTGCAACCTATGGAGTAGGTATGTTTATTGGAACCTGGTTTTCGGGCTTCGCTACCGACTACTACACCATTGATGGGGTGCATCAATGGAAGGAAATTTGGTTTGTGCCCGCATACATTGCTGTAGCTGTTATTTTCTATTTCATTTTCTTCTTTAAAGAAAAGAAAGAAATTACAGCGGCCTGATTAAAATATAAACGAATAACGATTAAACAAATAAACTACCCATTATGAAAATCGCAATGCTCGGCTCCGGCTTCATCGGCCGCTTCTACGCTGACTCCCTTCAAGGCTACAGAAGCAAAGACAAAATTGTTACCATCTACTCGCGCAGAGAAGAGAGTGTGAAAAAATTCGCAAAAGACTATGATGTCCCCTTTTACACAACCAACATGGAGGAGGCGATCAATCGACCTGAAGTAGACGTAGTTTGCATTTCGTTGCCAAACAATCTTCATGAGGAAGCGGTTAATCTTTGCTGTAAACACAAGAAAGCTGTAATCACCACAAAGCCCCTGGCACGCAATGCAGAAGAAGCAAAGCGGATGTTGCTGGCGGTTGAAAAGGCAGGTATTTTCAATGGATACCTCGAAGACTTAGTATATACCCCCAAGTTTATTAAGGCACACGAAAGCGTGAAGAATGGTGCGCTGGGAAGAATTCTTTGGGCGAAATCAAGAGAGACACACCCTGGTCCGCACAGCGATTGGTTTTGGGATATTGAACAAGCGGGTGGCGGGTGCATGCTCGACCTTGGCTGCCATTGCGTGGAGATTACAAGAAGCTACATTGGTAAAGACATTAAACCTGTAGAAGTAATGTGCTGGGCCGATACGCAGGTAAAACCCATTGATGCCGAAGATCATGCTATTGGATTGATTAAATATGAGAATGGTGCGATGGCGCAATTTGAAGTGAGCTGGACCTTTCGCGGGGGCCTTGACTTACGGGATGAAGTGATGGGCACCGAGGGCACCATTTGGATAAACAGTTTTTTACGCACCGGCTTCGAAATGTTTACCACCGGCAAAGCTGCAAACTACGTGGCAGAAAAAGCAGAAACGGACAAGGGTTGGTTATTCCCTGTGGGTGATGAGTTGAATGAGTTGGGTTACAACCACATGTTTATGGATATGTTTAATTCAATGGAAAAGGGAGTGGCCCCCAAAGAAACTTTTTATGATGGGTATGTGGTGAATGCTGTGTTGGATGCCGCCTACAAATCGGTAAAGACAAAGCAGTGGGAGCCGGTGAAACTTGATATCTGGCGAGGAAAAGTGGGCGTAAGCAAAGACGGGCACTTGGTGGAATACGATGCCGATCATTATTTGGTGAAAGAAGAAATGACTCACTACGGTGCCAAAAAAGTAATTCTGAAAAACAAAAAGACCGGAAAGATTTTTGAGCAAGTGGAGAGTTAGGTATTTCCGTTATCCCGCATAACAACTTTAAACTTGTGGTCTGTGCCTTCGCGCAGACCACAATAACTTAAATCTGTAAGAGGCCTGAAGTTATGAGGTAAGTTAAAACCTGAACTTCTCCTGAAAATAGGTAAGATCTTCCAGCAGGGAGGATTCGTTTGTTATTTTGAGTTGTTCATTGATGCGATCATTCCTTTTGATATTTAATTCACCCTGCTTCATATACTGATTAATCAAAATAAATTCCAGGTCGGGCATAAGTTGTTTGAGAACATCTACAATGTCCATGATTTTGTACGTCTTGTCTACCAGATTATAGGTTCCATCCGGCAGGTCGGAATGTATTGCGTTGGCAAGGGCTTGCGCCAACACATCAGCATTAATAAAGGAACGGGCTTGTTCGCCATCTCCGTGAATAGTTATTCTCTTTTCAAATGCAGCCTCAAAAATAAACTTATTAATAACCGCATCGAACCGCATACTTCTGTTATACCCATATACATTGCCACATCGAAAAATATAGTATGGCATTTTTCCGCTAAGTCTGCGCACGTGTTCCTCTCCGCGTAATTTTGATATTCCGTAAAATGATTTTGGGCTGGGTTCAAAAGATTCGTCTACCGGCTCGACTGATGACCCGTATACACCTCCACTGCTTGTATATATAACTTTTTTTGCCGGATTATCCTCCAGTGCATACACCAGCTCGGCAGTACCCCAATTGTTCACCTGATCAAACAAGTGCGCATCCATGTTTGCGAAAGGTGTTGTTACACGGGCCGCTAAATGATATACAACATCCACCCCTTTCAGTGCATTGCGCAATCTTCGCGTATCCAACAATTCGCCCTTAATAAACTTTAGCTTTTCATGCCCCGGCTTTTTAATTCCAATGAATAAATTATAATTGGGCCGGCTCAGATTATCATAGACAATTACCTGCTCTACGTTCGGATTGGCACACAGCAAATCTGTTAGCGGAGTGCCAACATATCCTGCTCCACCCGTAACCAATATCTTCATCAAATTCAGTTTAAATTATTTTACGATCAAATCGGTATGCAATCCACACTCAACTTTTTTAAGTCCATACCAACGGGCTTCGCGTTCCTGCATTGCAGGATTTATTCTGCGGGTACAAGGTTCGCATCCTATACTGATGTACCC
>JAEUUB010000004.1 GCA_016787745.1 Cyclobacteriaceae bacterium | reverse complement strand
TTGACGGTACAGTTTTACATTCCATCTCGTATTACCCGGTTTAAATCGAAGTGTTTTATACGGTATCGCAAATTCGGCTGTCCAGTAGCCATCGTGAATTTTGGTTTCCGAATACCATTTATTGTCCCACGATAAGTCCATATCATCGCGTCTTAAATACCCGTTGGAGATCAGTCCTTCGCGTTGTACACCTGCTGGGCTTAGACCAAAGAAAAAACCATTCGTTACATCCTGAAAAGGATCGATGATAACAGAAACACCATCTAGCCCAGGGCCCCGAAAATCCCTGCGTAATGACGAAATCACATAGCCCCCATTTACATTGTCATAAGCGATAGCACTGAAATAGACAAACTCATCATCATACGTGGCGCGAAATTCTGTTTTCACTCGTGAGCGCGAAGTATCGTTTGGAAATTGCTGAATCAATTCGTCAACCACTTCTGCCTCCAGCCAGGCGGCTTCATCGGGCACACCATCTATCTTAATAGGAGTTGTGGTACGCTTTATATGAAACGAGGGACGAACTGTTTGGCTTAGACCCGTAAGAGCCAGACAACTTATTGCCAATAACAGCAGAACATATTTCATCAGACTTAATTTTGCTGCTAAATACATAAATTAAGTAAGCCTGAAAAAAGAAATAATATGGAAGGCTGATTCCTGTTATACGATCTCCCTCACTCAGGATTTGACCGCTTGAAGTTTCTGATGTATAAAATCGGTGAAGCGGTAATACCCAATCCGATCTTCGGAAAGGTATCGGGCACCCTTTATTAAGCCTAAACACTGTTCACTCCCGCAATGACATTGAAAAGCCCGATCCATATCCCACTCGGCAGAAGGATAGAAAAACGTAAGTTCTTCACCCTCCAAAATGGGCCGGAGTGAAATAAACTCCATTCGGGTGGTATCAAAAAAACAGTTGGGCTCGCAACTATGATTCGTACATCCCAGGCATTCAGGAAAAAGTTCGATGTGCACCGAGTCACTTATCTGCACGGTTAAATACGTAGGTGCAGGAAGAACATTCTTAGCCAGAAACTTAATGATTACCTCATTCCCTCGAAACGATTTCTTGGAAAAAAGTGACCGGTGGTTTGTGATAGGGTCTATTCGTATTTCAGCAACTTCTGTTTGATCTTGATCGACCGCAGTTTCAACAAAACTCATTTAATAAAATTTAGGGGTAAGATTAAACAGCAATAGGTGCTTTTATACCAGGATGTGCCTGATAATTTACAATTTCAAAATCCTCAAACTCGTAGTCAAATAAAGAGGCCGGCTTTCGTTTGATCAGAAGTTGGGGTAATGGGAAGGGTACCCGTGCAAGTTGCAGGTTAGCCTGATCCAAATGGTTGCTGTACAAATGTACATCGCCTCCCGTCCATATAAACTCACCGGGCTTTAAGTCACATTGCTGCGCTACCATATAAGTAAGTAGTGCGTAACTGGCAATATTAAAAGGTACACCTAAAAAATAATCGGCACTGCGCTGATACAGTTGACAGGATAATTTTCCATCCGCCACGTAGAACTGAAAGAGCGCGTGACACGGTGGCAAAGCCATTTTATCCACTTCGGCAGGGTTCCAGGCAGACACAATATGTCTGCGCGAATCGGGTTTGTTCTTAATCTGTTCAAGAACCTGAGCAATCTGATCAATCTTTCGTCCATCAGGTGCCGGCCAACTCCGCCACTGACTTCCATATACCGGACCAAGGTCTCCGTTCTCATCGGCCCATTCGTCCCAGATGGAAACACCATTGTCTTTCAGGTACTTAATATTGGTGTCTCCTTTTAAAAACCATAACAACTCGTAAATGATGGATCGAAGATGTAGTTTTTTGGTTGTTACCAGTGGAAATCCTTCTGACAAATCAAATCTGAGTTGGCGGCCAAAGACGGAAAGTGTTCCTGTACCTGTTCGATCTGTTTTACTTGCTCCTTGTTTCAGAATGTCATTAAGTAGATCGAGATACTGGCGCATAAAATAATTTGGTGCAATTACGGGCTTCCCCGAAAGAAAAAAAAGTTATCGGAACACTTTTGAT
>JAEUUB010000926.1 GCA_016787745.1 Cyclobacteriaceae bacterium | reverse complement strand
CAGATCGTTACTTCAAGGTGGGGGTGCTCCCCCCCAGGGCCCGCAGCGCCAGGTGGAAGAAAAAGTTATGCCGGTTAAATCCGAAAAGGTAGCGGGACGAAATGATAAGGTGACCGTACAATACCCCGATGGCCGGGTTCTGAAAGACGTAAAGTTTAAGAAAGTAGAAGACGATGTGAAGGCCGGAAGGTGTATTGTTATTGAAGGATAGCATTTAAACCGCTAATGATTTCGATGAATTAACATTCAACGAGTTGTTGCGTTTTAACTATTGAATTTATGTTTTGTATCTTGAAGAGATCAATATGAGAACGAATCTTGTTATAGGGCTCTTCTGCCATTTTCTGATGGGCTGCGTAGCTCAGAAAGCCAACGATCAGGACTATTATGAAAACCTTTCAGCGCTGAGGCCTGTAGTAACTGTGCCGATCGATACACCCTACGAAGAGACAAAACATGTTCGTGAAACAGATGCTAACATCACCCCCACCAAAACTGTGAACGCAAAGGTAGATGCCGTGCTGGATAGTATCGATCGATACAATCTCGTTCGCAAATTTGTTGACGGGTATACTATTCAGATTTATTCGGGTCAAAATCGGGAAGAGGCTATGGACTCAAAAAAGAAAATGAGTTTGGAATTACCCGATATGACAGCCAATCTTCAATACCAACAACCCAAATTCAGAGTAACGGTTGGGCGATACTATACTAAGTTAGAAGCTCATGAAGACCTGGTGCGTTTAAGAACCAGCTTTGCTGCCGCTATTCTTGTCCCCGAGAAAATTCAAATCAAGTAAACCTTTTAAGGTGCCGATGCTCTCAAAGAGTTAATCCAACGCGCAATTTTCAATGCCTCCTCTTTAGGCACCTGAGGCATAGCCGCCATAGGTGTTTCATGTTCCGGCCAGTTTTTGGGTTCGGGTTTGTATATCAACTCAACAATACGCTGATCGCTGTATTTTCGTTTAGCAATATCCGCAAAGGAGGGTCCTACCTGTCTTTTATTTGTCTGATGACAGGCCGTGCATGTATTCTTCACCAACAAGGGTTCTATTTCTGCATACGTTAATGTCTTGCTCGTAGTGGGCGGCTTTGCTATTGGCTTCGCCACCGGTTTTGCTGAGGATGGAGTCTGTTTTGTACTTAACTCACTCATTTTTAATTTCTCACCCTCCGGAATATTATTCAACGTATAGTAAGCGGTGTTGTGTAGCAGCGGCAATCCATCGGTTGAGCGAATGCCCGGAAGGATCAGTTCATGAAGATAATATTGACGCAGGTTGTCAATCACCACCCGCACACTCATTCCATCCTCCGATACCTTTACTCCTTTTATCAACAGTTTTTCATCATTCACCGTTGGACTTCCATACACCGGATGATACTTATAGATGTAACTCCTTGCAAAATAAGAATCCAAATTCTCTGCCGTTTTTTTATCGACCATGTATGTGAATTCAATTTCAAATCCATCAGGTTTTGCACTAACAGTTTTCATTTCCATCGGCACTTTGCCCGTCCACACCAAACGCTGCAAGCCAGCGGTAGTTGTTCCTGCTGAGCCCCACCCTCGATTGGTCAATCCGGCATACAATGAACCATCATGCCCCCAATTCATTCGCAACACACCCGATTCAAATCCAGATTTAAAATCAAACGCAACACCTTGAAATTCGCCTTTCACTTTTTCCATTACTACACGCATGATTTTACTTTGACCCTGATCGCCCACAAAAACCTGTCCGGCAAACGGGCCAAATTTTCCTGCCATTTCATCGCGAATAATTTCTGAATTGGAAATTCCCAACACACCATGTGGCAACCATACGGCTGGAATCCTGGTCTCTTTCAAGTCATCTTTCAAGTCAAAGAAAAAATTCGGATTCTTTTCGTCTGTAATGTTTTCGGGCTTAAGATATTGGCCTTCTTTTTTTACCTGACGTGGATCAACCTTAGCATACAATTGCTCAGTTGAAATTTTTATTGGAGAATTTTCTCGACTCGTCCAACGTAAGCCAGCCGGATGTCCGGTAAAACTTCCTTTGGTTACATGAAAAATTCCACCTGATCCTTGCCAGTCGCCCTGGTTATCATCGTAAAATAATTCGCCATCAATCATACCCAATCCACAGGGTGAGCGCATTCCCGTTGCCCAGGGTTCCATCGTTCCATCCGGATGAATCTTCATGGTCCAACCACGCCATGGCACCCGGCTTTCACCACGCCACCACTCTTCATCACCAAAGGCTACGTTTCCGGTAACAAAGAAACTTCCATCAGGTGTAATCTTAGGACCAAAGGAATATTCATGATAGTGACCTGACAATGGCCAGGCATAAACCGTTTCATACACATCCGCTTTATCGTCCCCATTGGTATCCATTAGCTTAGTAAGTTCTCCGCGTTGAGCGGTGTACAGCGCACCATCGTGCCACGTTAACCCAAGCGCTTCATGAAGACCCGAAGCAAACAAGGTGTAGCGTGGTGATGATCCTTTTTCCATGGTTGGATTTTCAACAATCCACACATCGCCTCTGCGCGTACAGACTGCAATTCTTCCATCGGGCAACGTGGCTACTCCGCCCACTTCAAGCAACATGCCTTCCGGTGTGGGTAGCGTTAGGATTCGATAGTAATCATCTTCCGTTGGCGTTTTAGTAAGCTGAGCAAACGTTTCCGCGAAAGCGAGTGTACAAAACAGAACAAGTAATATAATATTTTTCATCTGATGAGATCGTTAAGAATTACCAAATAATTGAATAACTGAATGAGCCCGCAACCGGTGCAATCAACTCTTTAACACCATTTATTTCACGCACCTGAGGGGTTACTCCCTTTACGTTTAGATAATAGCTTTTATCGTCAATGGCATAAGATCCATTTGGCATTTGCTGGATGGTTTTTCCTTCGGCCAACTTATAATAGAGATCCGGTTTTGCGCCTCTGTTTTTAATTCCCACCTCGTGAACAAGTGCATTGTTATCAGGATAAATTTTGTCCTCTACTTCAATACCTGCATAGGTATATTTAAAAATCGGGCGACCGGTTGATGCCTCAATCTGGTATCCTTTACCGCGATAGTCCCCTTCTTTCAATTCATCTCCATGACTGAGTACCGGAAAAGCGGAGGTTGCGGATGCTAAAAAATAAAGCGGTTGATTATTGAATAAAAATTGCGTTGCCCCAAGTGGTTTGAATGAACCATCGCCCCGATCGTGCCACATAGGCGTTGCATCTACAAAATCTCCATGCCAAACACAGGCTAAATTTCCAGCCTTCAAATCATACACGTAGTGTGTGCCGCTGGGATCGCCCACGCCAATACTGTGCGTAAGCCGTTGCTTATACTCGCCTTTAAAATCTAAAAATGCGCGAAGCAGCCGCGGTTGAATTCCAGGATTAATTAATATGGGGGACACGGGCTCATTGGAGGGTGGATAGGAGTTAAAGGCATGCAGCGGCTTATGTGCCGATCCAACCTGGACAAACAAACCCAAGCGCGGTGGCATCCAGGGTGCATTTTTATAATTATAAATTTCAAATGGATACGAGCCAGCCGTTAATTCAATCGTAGCCTCATCATTTGGCCACCAGCCGTCACCACTTTGAAAATTTGTTAGTTGTTTATTGTTGATGAGTAATCGAGCACCACCTGTATAGGATAAAATAAATTTATAAGTAGCATCTTCAGAGACAGTAAGTGTGCCTTTATAATGACTTCCATAATCATTTTCGTTTTCTAAAATCTCGCAGGTTAATTCTGAAAGTGAGCCCGATGCATCCGGTTTTAAATTGCTGAAATCGGAAATCACCTTAAAGTTTCCATTCCACGTTTCAAAGGTAAGATTGCTTAGTGATACCTTAACATCCTTTACCAGCGTGTACTTGAGATTTCTAAAGGCCACCGGCCCATGATCTCCCTGAATCATTAAGGGCCCTAACGGCTTCTCGTTATTTTCGATCGGGCCACCCGTGGGTAAAGGAACTTCTACATGATCGTGGATACGAACTCCATTTAAATCAACATACAAAAACTTAGCATTATCAG
This sequence comes from Cyclobacteriaceae bacterium, assembly GCA_016787745.1. Taxonomy (GTDB): domain Bacteria; phylum Bacteroidota; class Bacteroidia; order Cytophagales; family Cyclobacteriaceae; genus ELB16-189. The sequence goes on along the minus strand of JAEUUB010000926.1, from coordinate 2,393 downwards.
TTTTGTTACCGGCTTTATCAAAGCGTGGAGCCTGAAAAGAAATTTTCATTTTCTGCCACAAGCCGGGTGCCTTGGCGGGATTGCTCAACGGGGCTTTACCCAGATATATTTTCCCTTTCTCGGTTTCCCAGTTTCGATAAATTCCCCCAATATCCCCAAAGGAAGGATTTTTTACACCCCAGCTATCCAACAACTGAACTTCATAGCGGCCTTGTAAATAAATACCCGAGTTCGATCCTTTCGGAAGCATCACTTCCAACTCTAACTCAATATCGCCATGTTCGAAGTTTGTGATCAGGTGATCTTTTTTCTTTTCGTCATTCCTATTTAACAGGATCCCCTTTCCTGCTTCAAAAGTTACTGCTGTAGGTTTGGCAGGCAGAACAACTGGCTTTGATTTCTTTCCCCTTTTATTGATCGGAATTTCTTCCGTATGGTTCTCATGAATATCAATATCTGGATTCATGGTAACATCACCTACAATTTGCCAATTGCCGGCCTGCGGTTTAAAATCAGATAAATCCTGGAGGGTAAGGGTCTTAGTTTGAGCGGTTGCTAATCCTGCCAAAGTAGATAGGAGAAGAAATACGTTGAGTCTGATAATTTTCATAATACAGATAAGTAGAACCCCGAATATCCGATTAACTACCAGAATTTACAAGGCAAACACAAACGTTATGGCGTTTATATCTAACCGGTTAGAAGGCTATTCCAAATAAAAAAGAAAGAAGTAATTAGTATCTTTGATGAGAGATGCTAACCAAGGAGGAACATATTAATTATTGGAAACGAGAAGCTGAGCGAAATTGGGAAACGGCTTTGTATCTGAAAAAAGGAAGTCAGCGTGTAATGGCTCTCTTTATGTTACATCTGGTAACTGAAAAATTACTGAAAGCACATTGGGTGAAGGATAATTTTGACAATCAACCGCCACGCACGCACGATTTACAAAACCTGCATAACCAAACTGAACTTGACTTACCAGCCGAAGAGTACGATTATCTGGCCATTGTTAATCAATGGAGTATTGATACCCGCTATCCGGATTATAAAGAAAAAATATATTCAATAGCGAGTGAAAGTTATGTGAATACACAGTTTGAGAAAATAATAAAGCTAAAAAAATGCTTACTCGAAACGCTTTAAACCAACGCGTGGCTGGGTTTATTGCCGACTTGAAAGCAGCCGGCTATTCTCCCAGCCGGGTGGTGCTTTTTGGCTCGTATGCTAAAGGAAAACCACATCATGCAAGTGATATTGATTTGGCTGTGTGGGACAAGAAATTTATTGGCTGCGGCACAATTGATATAGAACCTATTGCTTCCCTCGTATCAAAATACCCTTTGTTGGAATTGCATCCCTTCTCTTTAGAAGACACCGAAAACAATAACCCGTTTGTAAAGGAGATACTGCGGCAGGGAGTTACGTTGACACAGTAAATGTTAGAAAATGTTATCAGCCATTCGATTGTAGTCTGCCGAAGTAATCACATTTTTTTTATCCATCAAAACCTCGGTAACTTTACCACCATGGTTCTCGAAAAAATCAAATCGTTATCTGAAGCCATTCATACCGAGGTAATTCAGTGGCGCAGGCATCTGCATGCCAACCCCGAACTTTCATACGAAGAGTTTAACACCGCAAAGTTTGTAGCCGAAAAACTTAAGTCGTTTGGCCTCGAGCCGATGCCGATGGCGAACACAGGGTTGGTAGCACTTATTCAAGGTAAGCCAGGAAAAAATACCGTTGCTCTGCGGGCCGATATGGATGCGCTTCCTATTGAAGAAAAAAATAATGTTCCGTATAAATCAACAAAGCCAGGTGTTATGCATGCCTGTGGCCACGATGTGCATACGGCCTCGTTACTCGGTACTGCCAAAATACTTTCGCAAATCAGAAGTGAATTTGAAGGTACCTTGAAATTGATTTTTCAACCCGGGGAAGAGAAGAATCCGGGTGGTGCATCGTACATGATTAAAGAAGGTGTGCTCACCAATCCTGCACCGGCATCCATTATCGGGCAACACGTAATGCCCTTAGTACCGGTGGGTAAGGTTGGTTTCCGCGAAGGCATGTATATGGCCAGTAGTGATGAATTGTATCTGCGCGTGATTGGAAAAGGTGGGCATGGCGCTGCTCCGGAGTTGACTATCGATCCCATCTTAATAGCCTCGCACATAGTTATAGCCTTGCAGCAGATTATAAGCCGAAATGCCAGCCCCAAGCAACCTACGGTTCTTACGTTTGGTCGTATAATGGGCGAAGGGGCAACGAATATTATTCCCAACGAAGTTACCTTGGCGGGAACTTTTCGGGCGCTGAATGAACAATGGAGAAAAGAAGGTCTTGAAAAAATTAAAAAAATGGCTGAATCCATTGCCGAAGGAATGGGC
>JAEUUB010000907.1 GCA_016787745.1 Cyclobacteriaceae bacterium | reverse complement strand
TGTTTTTTGTTGAACAAATACAACGTTGCCAATCACCCGGTCAAACCGTTTTCCATCTTTTATGCCTCCAATCAGGTTATCCGCTTTTTTTAGCTTAACCGGTCTTTGGGCCGAGGCAGCCGAAGCAACCAGCAAGAGAAGAAGAATTACTTTATAACGGATCATTTCGAATTTCAAAAATAGGTAAAACTTACCGAGTGTTGGCGTGCTGTCATTTGTTTCATTCTCGAAAATAGAAAAGGCATACTTACTGAAGTTGTATCTTTGGAGCCGTGAAAGAAAAATTTCTGCAGCACATTACAAGCCTGGGCGTAAATCCCAAAAGTGATCGAATTCTTTTGGCAGTGAGTGGCGGACAGGATTCTATGGTCATGTTGCATCTCTTTGCTGATGGCAGGCTTTCCTTTGGTGTTGCTCATGTTAACTTTCAACTTCGCGGTAAAGAATCGAAGGACGATGAACAGTTTGTTAAGGCCTGGTGTATGGATCATCGCATCCCTTTTTTTTCCAAGCGTTTTGACACCAACAACTATGCCACCGCTAAGAAGGTTTCTATTCAAATGGCGGCCCGCGAACTTCGTTATGGTTGGTTTGATGAGTTAATTCAAAGGGAAGGATTCCGGTATGTGGCAACGGCTCATCATATAAACGATTCACTCGAAACGGTGTTCATTAATCTCACCCGGAGCACCGGTTTGGAAGGCCTTGTTGGTATTGCGGGAAGAAATGGGAATCGGATCCGCCCGATGTTGTTTGCCACGAAGCAAGAAATAGAAACCTATGCGGCTGAAAATGGGGTTACGTGGCGTGAAGACAGCAGCAACCAAACGGATGATTATCAACGAAATTTTATCCGACACCGGATAGTGCCGGTACTCAAAGAAATAAACCCTTCGTTGGAAGATACTTTTAAAGAAACAGTGCTTAAAATACGAGCCGAGCTCGATTTGATCGAGTATGAGGTTGAACAATGGAAGACGAAGTATTGGCGGGAGGAAGGGTTGA
>JAEUUB010000892.1 GCA_016787745.1 Cyclobacteriaceae bacterium | reverse complement strand
GCCAGCCGACCCAGTAACCCCAAAGGGATCGCATAATTAACTTCATCTGTCATTTCTACTCCTCCTGGCACTTCTTTAAAGTGATGTTGATGGTGCCATAGCGCATACGGGCCGAAGCGCTGTTCGTCAATGAAGTAAGATTGCTCTTTAACCTGTGTAATTTCTGTTACCCAATGGATTTTAATACCCGGAAGGATGTATACCTGATACCGGATAATTTGACCGGCATAGGCCTTATCTCCTCCAGAGATATACAAGATTTTAAATCCCATATGCTCCGGTGTTATTTTGGAGAGATTTTCGGGTGTTGAAAAAAACTTCCAGGCTTCCGGTAGCGAAATGGGTAGAAATTGTTTGCGAGTAAGATTGTAGATTTTCATTGAATCTAAAACAAAGGATAAGCCAAAGAGTTTAAGCGGCTTTAGATTAAATTACACGGTTGTCACATAAGAGTTTCAAATGTGATCTAAAATCCGCATTTTTATAAACCATCCAGTAGTTATGAAGTTCGCTTTTGGATTTGCTGTGCTTTTTGTCCTGACACAATTAATTTTTTTAACAAGTTGTCAGAATAAAAGTCCTATCGCTTTGCGTTCTGACTCCGTTGATTTTAATATTCACATTCGCCCCATTCTATCAGATCGTTGTTTTAAATGTCATGGTCCGGATGCCAATCAGCGAAAAGCAAACCTCCGCCTGGATACACGCGAAGGAGCTTTAGCTGCTCTTAAAGATAATCCAAGCGGCCATGCCATTGTACCCGGTCGCTCCATGGATTCGGAAGTGTTTTTAAGAATCTCAAGCAAGGATACATCGCAACAAATGCCACCCGTTAATTCCAATCTATCGTTAACAGAGACTGAAATAGATTTAATTAAGCGCTGGATAGATCAGGGGGCAGTGTATAAATCTCACTGGGCCTTTATTCCACCAAAGCAAATTCCCAAACCGACTGTATCGGATAAAGACTGGCCAATAAATGAGATAGACTATTTTGTTTTGGCCAGGTTGGAAAACGAGGGTCTTACTCCGAACGCGGAAGCTGACCGGGCCCGCTTGTTGAAACGGGTAAGTTTAGATGTTACAGGATTGCCACCCACGATAGAAATTCAAAATCGTTTTTTGAATGATACGTCTCCAGATGCGTATGAAAAAATTGTTGATGAATTGCTGGCCCAACCACAGTATGGCGAACGTATGGCCGTGTACTGGATGGACGTGGCGCGCTATGCCGATTCGCACGGCTATCAGGATGATGGCTTACGCACCATGTGGCCCTGGCGCGATTGGGTGATTCATGCTTTCAATAAAAATTATCCATACAATCAGTTTGTAACATGGCAACTGGCAGGAGACTTACTGCCAAATCCAACCAAAGAGCAATTGCTGGCCACGGGTTTTAACCGAAACCATAAGATAACGCAAGAAGGGGGTGTGATCGATGAAGAATATCGGATCGAATATGTAACCGATCGTACTAATACGTTTGCTAAAGCATTTCTCGCGCTCACGTTCGAGTGCGCTCATTGCCACGATCACAAGTATGATCCCATCTCGCAAAAGGATTATTATCGCACCTTCGCATTCTTTAATCGGGTTCCTGAGAAAGGACTGGTGGGAGATATTCAACTGGCCTCGCTGGCCGATCCACCAAAAATTGAAATCACAACGAAAGAGATCAATGAAATCTTAACTTTCATCAACAAGAAAGATACAACTCCGGTGGAAGTGATGGTGATGAAAGATTCTTCCTGGCGCAGACCAACCTACATTCTTACACGCGGAGTGTATGATGCCCATGGTGAAGAAGTTTCTATTGGGCTTCCGCCCGATATTCTTCCGTTCGACTCACTTACGTACGGAGACAATCGGTTAGGGCTTGCCAATTGGTTGTTTGATAAAAAAAATCCTTTAACCGCTCGTGTTTTCGTAAACCGTATGTGGCAGGAGTTTTTTGGACGAGGATTAGTAAAGACAAGCGGTGATTTTGGAATGCAAGGCGAAATGCCTTCGCATCCGGAACTGCTTGATTGGTTGGCCGTTGATTTTAGAGAACATGGTTGGGATGTAAAGCGATTGATAAAGCAAATGGTAATGTCAGCTACCTATAGACAGTCCAGCGAGGTAGATGCCAGAAAATTGGAAGTTGACCCTGAAAATATATTGTTAGCACGTGCTTCAAGAAGACGATTGATTGCCGAAGGAATCCGGGATCTGGCGCTGGCCAGTAGCGGACTGATGGTAAAAGAGATTGGGGGCCCGAGTGTAAAAGTGTATCAACCCAAAGGAATTTGGGAATCCTCTACCTCCGGTCGTGGGGTATTGGCGCGCTACGTGCAAGATCATGGTGAGGATTTGTATCGGAGGGGTTTATACTCATTTATTAAGCGTACGGTGCCGCCTCCGGGCATGTTGGTGTTTGATGCCAGCAATCGCGATCAATGCGAAGTTAACCGGATGCGTACCAACACGCCTTTGCAAGCATTGGTATTATTAAACGATCCGGTAATTCTGGAATCGGCCCGCGTTTTGGCAGAGCGATTGATGATGGAAAATAAACCTATGGAAGAGCGAATTACCCAGGCCTTTCAACAAATCGTTTGTCGAAAGCCCGGCAAAGAAGAGCTTTCGATATTGCTTACCTATTTTGAATCTGAAAAATTGAGATTTGATCAGGCGCCTGAAAAAGCAACCTTCTTTGTACAGGTCGGGGAGTATCCTCACTCGAAAACCAAGGATGTGGTTTCCCTGGCGGCTTTGATGCAGGTTGTTCAAACAATCTATAATCTTGATGAAGCCATTACAAAGACATAATAGCGATGAGGTATGAAGAGCGGTGAATGGATCATAGTATTTTAATTGAAGGATATGAGCAAAGAATTTATTGATCATCGCTTTCACGTAACCCGAAGGCATTTTTTGGGGAAAGTAAGTTTAGGATTAGGTTCAGTGGCGCTGGGTTCATTACTCATTCCGGATTTATTTTCGAAGTCGGGCGATGCAACGCAAACGCTTGGATTACCGCAATTTGCTCCTAAGGCAAAAAGAATCATTTACCTGTTTCAAAATGGCGCACCTTCGCAGCTCGAAAGTTTTGATTACAAGCCCTTGCTGAATAAAATGATGGGCGAAGAGCTACCCGCTTCCATTCGCATGGGGCAACGGTTAACAGGCATGACTTCGGGCCAGGAAAAATTTCCCCTAGTGGGCTCTCATTTTAAATTCAATCAGTATGGAAAGTCCGGTGCGTGGGTAAGTGAAATGTTTCCCAACATCGCGAAAGTGGTGGATGACATCTGCATTATAAAATCGATGCACACCGAAGCCATTAATCACGATCCGGCTCTTACGTTTATGCAAACAGGCGCACAGCAAGGGAACCGACCCAGCATGGGGGCGTGGTTGAGCTATGGTTTGGGAAGTGAAAATAAAAACCTGCCAGCATATTGTGTTTTGCTTTCGCGCGGACGCGGAAATGGTCAGGGAGTATATTCCAAACTTTGGACCAACGGCTTTCTGGATAGTGTACACCAGGGAGTGCAGTTCAGCAGCAGCGAAGAGCGTGTACTGTATTTAAAAGATCCCGAAGGCCGGGATCGGATTGATCGAAGGAATATGCTCGATCAGTTGGCGCAACTCAATGCGTTGAATTATGAGGAGTTTGGCGATCCGGAAACGCAAACTAGAATACAACAGTATGAAATGGCGTACCGGATGCAAACGGCCGTACCGGAATTAACCGACCTATCGAAGGAA
>JAEUUB010000883.1 GCA_016787745.1 Cyclobacteriaceae bacterium | reverse complement strand
CTACCGGGATATCTCGAATGCAATTGCTCAAACCTTTCAGGTGGTACACGAATCGCCCCAAATCCTAATCATTAAAAACGGACAATCTATTTACGACAAGTCACATTTCGATATTGACTTTTCAAGCATAAAAACCGTGGTAAAGAACCTTTCGGAGGAAAAAACTAGAGTCTAGGAGGAAACAGAAAGGCAATATTGCCTGCAAAACAAAGGCTTTATTGTCGGGTAGATTTTTTTATCTTTATCTTTCTGATCAAATGAAATCAAAAAAAGCACTTCATTTTTTAATGGTTTGTGGATGCCTGCTGGCAGCCCTAACGCCATGTAGTGCTCAAACACAAGATGTTTACGAATACAATTCTGAATTTACCTGGGGGATTAACAAAAACTCTGCGGGTGGATTGATTGGAGGTTTTACATTTAAAAAAGCCCGTAAGCGCAAGGATAATATTCTGGAAACTTTCGGGTTGGAGATAATGAATGTTAAGAATCCACAAGAAGCAAGACATTCTTCAGGCTACACCGGCAATTATTTCATTTTTGGAAAGAGTAATTACCTATACAGTTTCCGGTTTCAATATGGCCGCGATTTTATCTTGTTTACTAAGGCACCTCAGCAAGGGGTAGAAATCAAAGCAGTAATGGCTGCCGGCCCATCGATTGGGGTCATAGCTCCTTATTATATTGAGCGCACTGTCGACAATAGTTTTTTTACATCCGTGCATGAACAATATGACCCTACCAACCCCAATCATGCCTTTAACAACATTCTAGGGACCGGTAATCTTTTTGAAGGACTGGGCGAATCGAGCCTTACGGTTGGCTTAAATGTGAAGGCGGCTTTAAACTTTGAATTGGGTTATTTAAAGAGTCAGGTTACTGGCTTTGAGGTTGGGTTTCTTCTCGATTCTTACATTAACGAAGTTACCCTGGTGCCCACAGGAAAGAATAAAGCGGTATTTCCAACCGTATTTTTCACATTATTCTACGGCAATCGTAAGTAATTACGATTAAAAATTTTTTGTTTTTATGTGACTGGGTGGGCATAAGTGCATTCTATTATTATATTTGAGATTCTAAACCATAATTTAACGTTGTATGGAAGCGAAAAAGACGGATAAAGCCGATTTAACACAAAAGACAAGTCTTTTTTTTAGTATTGGCTTATTGGTTACCATGGCACTGGTTTTCATGGCTTTTGAATGGAAGAGCTACGAGGACAGTCTGGTTGACCTGCAGGGCAAAAACACGAACATTTTTGAAGAAATGTTAGAAGTTCCGCCTACTGAGCAGCCACCACCCCCCGCACCGATAATTCAGCAACCACAAATTGTGGAAGTGCCCGATGAAGAAGAAATTAAGGAAGATCTTAACCTAAAATTTGACGTTGAGGTAACGGAAGAAACAAAAGTGGAACAGGTTATTGTAGCGCCTGTTGAAGAAAAAGAAGATGTCGATCAAATCTTTAGTGTGGTGGAGGAATCCGCTGAACCTAAAGGTGGTATGGGAGCTTTCTACAAATATGTAAGTGATAAAATAAAGTATCCTGCACAAGCCCGAAGAATGGGTATTGAAGGAAGGGTTTTCGTTCAATTTGTTGTAAATCGTGATGGTAGTATTGTGGATGTTACAGTACTGAAAGGTATTGGTGCCGGTTGTGATGAAGAAGCACAACGAATTGTACAGAGCGCCCCAGCCTGGAAGCCAGGTAAACAAAGAGGTAAACCTGTAAGACAGAAAATGGTTATCCCTATCATTTTCAAGTTGGGATAATTCCAAATCAGAAATAAGTAAAAACCCTGACCGAAAGTCGGGGTTGTTTTATTTGTCATAAAATCAGTCCAAAGACAAGGCCGATAAGAATGATCGTCCAGGCTGGGATTTTTGTAAAGGCGGTTAACAAAAACGCAGCAATGGTAAATAAGGCATTTAAAATAACAATCTTAATAGGCTGATTAATAACCAAGGGTTGAAAAAGTAAAATAGCCGCGGCAGCTACGAGACCTGCATTAGCGGCATTGATGCCCTCCAGCGAGGCACGTATTGGCCTGAATTTTTTTAAACTATCCCAGATGCGGATCATAAAAAAAATCAGAAATGTACCGGGTAAGAATATTCCCGCGGCCGACATAATAGCACCAATAATTTCTCCAGGCACTCCATAGTCGCGCATGGCAAGAGCCCCTATGTACGAGCTAAAAGAAAACACCGGGCCCGGCAAGCCCTGTACAAAGGCATAACCAGAAAGGAATTCCTGGGAAGTGAGATACTGTTTGGGTGCGTATTGCACAAACTCTGTATACAACATTGGGGTAAGTACCTGACCTCCGCCAAAAATCAAACTTCCATTTCGATAAAAGTTCTCAAAAAGTCGAATAGGCAATGTAAATTCAGGGATGCCCTTAGTCACCCAACCTAATAATGCGGCAAAAATTAAAACGCCACCCCATAGAAAAAAATTAGACCAGGCAACATCAAACTTTTGTTTTTCTTCCCGGGGATGAGCCTTGTAGTTGAGCGCTGTAACCAATCCGGCCACCAGTAAAATCAAAGGAAAAACAATAGGCGATTTAATTAGATAAGTTGCTATCCCTGCCAGAATCATCAACGCAAAAGCTCGCTTGGTATTAACTGTTTTTATGATGATGGAATAAGCGGCATAGGCAACAAACCCAACAGCCATCGGTTGAATGAAACGCGTGAATCCCATGGAAATATTTTTGGATTCAAAACTCGCTATCAGAATACCTGCCGTTGTCATAATGGCTACCGAAGGAAGCAACCAAATTAAGAGGGTGAGGTAAGCGAGGGATGGGCCGCCCAGGCGATACCCCACAGCCGATAATGTTTGTGTTGAAGTTGGGCCCGGCACCACCTGGCACAAAGCATTTAGCTCAACCAGTTCACTGTCTGAAAGGTAGTTTCTCTTTTTGACCAGTACATTATGGAAATGGGCAATGTGTGCCTGTGGACCTCCAAAGCATGTAACCGATAACTGGAATACATCTTTGAGAAAGATGATATAGCGTATTCGCTGTACCAATAAATTGTGTTTATTTTTTCAAACCTATTTCACGTAATCGTTGATTAAGAAATTCACCGGCTGTTATATCGTCCCATAATTTAGGATGTTTTTCATCAACACAAGAAGGTAACGCAGCCAAATTCATTTCCGATCGCGGGTGCATAAAGAAGGGAATGGAATACCGGGGCGTATTCATTAGATGCCGCGGAGGATTTACCACCCGGTGAATAGTTGACTTCAGTTTTTTATTTGTAAGTCTTTCCAACATATCACCCACATTCACCACCAACTGATCTGGTAAGGCCGTTATCGGAATCCACTTGCCATCCCTGCGTAATACCTGCAATCCATCCGCACTGGCGCCCATCAAAAGGGTAATTAAGTTAATGTCTCCATGTTCGGCAGCCCGCACGGCATCTTCCGGTACAGAATCCGGGTCTTCAATCGGGAAATAGTGAATAGGTCGTAAAATACTGTTGCCATGATGCACTTTATCATCGAAATAATTTTCCGGTAGATTAAGGTACAGTGAAATAGCCCGGAGCATGTGTATCCCTGTTTTCTCCAAGCGTCTGTAAACGTCCAATGCTACTTCTTTAAAGTCAGGAATTTCCGCGGGCCACACGTTGTCCGGATACTCTTTTTTAATAGGGTCATTATCGAGTACTTCCTGACCCACGTGATAAAATTCTTTCAGGTCACCAGTATTTCTCCCCTTTGCATGTTCCTTGAATTTACCAATGTACCCCCGCTGGCCGGCCAAATCCGGTATTTCATATTTTTGCTTAGTAGCATCCGGAAGCGCATAAAATTTTTTAATAGAAGTATACAATCGATCAGACAATTCGCTGGTGAGGTAATGGTTACGAATTGCCACGAAGCCAATAGTATTATAGGCTTCCCCCAACTTCTTTACAAAATTTGATTTTCTGTTTGGATCGTTGCTGGTGAAGTCCGCAAGATCCAAGGAGGGAATTGTCTCGAAGAGTATCTCCGCCATAGGATTTAAATTAGTGGGTTCATGCAAGCTAATTATTTTTAACTAATTTAACCTCTTGCATGTAAGGATGTCCCGATTTTAGAAGATATCGCGCAATCAAAATTCATCCTAATGAATCTGGCCTAATGAAAAAGTCTATTCTGTTCTTCCCATTTTGTTTTTTCTTGTTTTGTTTTTGCACCGCTCAGGAGATTACGATGTATAAAACATTTGGTGGGGCTCGCTTTGAAATGGATACCGTTTCGTTAAGCACAAAACAGGTACTTGAGATCTTACGAACAAACCCCGAGGCTTTCGAGGAATTCAGGAAAGCGAAAGTGAATGATAATCTGGCGGGGGCATTGGGTTTTAGTGGTGCCTTGCTGGTGGGTGTACCCGTTATAACCGCCCTTACGGGGGGCGAACCCGAATGGGTCTTAGCGGCTGGTGGGGGGGCCTTGCTCCTGGCGTCAATTCATTTCAATCGGGTTTTTAAAGCCCGGGCCTATCACGCGCTTGAACTTTACAACAATAGATTATCAGCCAGAATAAAACCTGCTTTATATTTTTCAGGCACAGGTGTGCGATTAGTGGTT
>JAEUUB010000015.1 GCA_016787745.1 Cyclobacteriaceae bacterium | reverse complement strand
AACCCGCTTAGCGTTATTCGCTGAACCGGGTTTCGCGGATCATTAGAGTAAATTGTTATCGCTTTATTTTGTGTGCCTTTTCTTCCCTCTGTATTCAGTTTCCAGGTAAGTTGCGAAACCTCACCAGGCTTGAGGGTTTGTTTGTCCATTGAGGTGACTACACAGCTACAGTTGCTTTGAATGTTCCTTATCTCCAGGATTGACTTACCTCGATTAGCAATTGTTAAGGAGTTTTCAATTTGTTTGCCGGCTTTAACCCGATCAAATAAAATTTCATAACTGGCGCTAACCAAGGCAGGAGCTTTCGAAAGTTCCTCCGCGGTCAGTGTGGGAAAAAACTCTTCAGCGGTTGCGTATACTGAAAATATTTTAACCGGCATTTCAGAATCATTTGTATGAATTTCAATGTTGTCGGATAAAAATCCATATTGATTCCGCTGCTTCGCATCATACGATAGTTTAATAACTCCTTGGGTGTTTGGATTGAGTGCCAATGGCTTTTCTACCTTGATGTAGGCTGGCGCGACAACACTTTTGAATTCAATCTCTTCCGTTCCGGCATTCCGGACTACATACTCCTTCACAGAAGCAGGTTTGTTAATAAATACTTTACCCATATTAAAGGAATTAACAGCAAAGCGAAGGTTGCCTTTAGTCACTGTTAGAGGTTGATCAGTAGCTTTTAATTGATCAACAACGGTACCCTTAATTTGCAAAACCAAAGGGCTGCTTGATAGGTCTGTGGTTACTGTTAACGTTTTATTGAAATAGCCCGGGCGCCCTTTGGGATCAAAGCTTGCTTTAATAAAACCCTTCGACCCAACCCCCACAGGCTCGGTGGACCAACCTGGGGTTGTACACCCGCACGATGCCTGAACAGAAAGTATTTTAACCGAGCGTGCAGCGTTATTAGTAAAGTTAAACTCAAAGTGCACCGGACCAGCGGACTCCTTAATCTCACCAAAGTCGTGAATTTTTTCATTGAAAAATAAAGGTTCGGCAAGTTGCGCTTGTCCATTAAAGGCGGTTGACAAAAAAATCAGAATAAACAAGAATTTCATTAAGGGCAAAATTACTTTATACCAGCCACATCTAAAATTAAATCACCAGCCAAATAACTTTCTGAGCATTCCATTACTCCAATTCCTAATACTTCATTTTATTTGCATTGTATGGCAAGAATTTTAACCGGAATACAAAGCAGTGGCAGACCTCATTTAGGAAATTTATTGGGTGCAATCATCCCCGCAATAAAACTTTCCCAACAAACTGGCAACGAATCTTTTTTCTTTATTGCAGA
>JAEUUB010000799.1 GCA_016787745.1 Cyclobacteriaceae bacterium | reverse complement strand
CTGGCAAAGTCAGTAAATCCTTCATCCATCCAGGCATATAAAGATTCGTTGGATGCCAACACCATCTGATACCAACTGTGAGTTACTTCGTGAGCCATCACTCCATTGAGTCCCGCCTGACTACCTTCACCCATGATGAGTGTGCACATTGGATATTCCATGCCGCCATCGCCACCCTGAATTACTGAGTACGTATCGAAAGGATATTTGCCAAAGTGTTCATTGAGGTGTTGAAAAACTTTAACCGCCACGGGTTGCATATTTTTCCATGTTACAGCTGTTTTTTCATTTTTCTGATAAAAAAAATGGAGTGTCGGGCCATTGGGTACTTGTTGAATGTCATGCGTATAATCTGGATCAGCTGTCCACGCAAAGTCAATTACATTCTTGGCCACAAAGTGCCACGTTAGATTTTCTGAAGGTAACTTTACAGATGTTCCTGGTTTCTGATATCCATGTCCAATACTTTGTGGATTTTGAAGATTGCCCGTGCCGGCAATGACGAATTTTGGATCGATGGTAATCTTAATATTAAAATCACCCCAAACCCCGTGAAACTCACGGGCCACATAGGGATAGGCATGCCAACCCTGATAATCATACTCAGCAATTTTGGGATACCATTGTGTCATTGAATAGGAAATTCCCTCTTTGTTGTTCCTGCCGGATCTACGGATTTGAACCGGAACCTGTGCTTCGAAGGTCATCTCTAAAATTGTTTTAGTATTGGGCAGTAGGGGTTTTGCAAGGGTTACTTCCAGAATAGTACCGTTCGTCTTGTAACTAGTAGATTTACCGTCTTGCATTAGCGATTGAATATGCTGAAAGCCGATTTCATCCTCTTTCAGTTTAGAAATGCGATCCATCACCCTGCGGTCCGGATCCGGAAGGTTTCTGGAACGAACGTCCATCATACTGCCCGGTTGAAACGCATTGAAGTAAAGATGGTAATAAACTTTGTCAAGCGTATCGGGTGAGTTATTATAATAAACTAATCTCTGATCTCCACTGAACCTGTGATTTTCAGTATTAATTTTAATATTCATGGTGTACTCCACGCGTTGTTGCCAGCGATAATCCTGACTGTATACAACTGTTGAGAGGAAAAGAAAAAAGAAAAGGGAACTCGATACTTTCATTTTGAGAAGATTATTTCTGAAAAATATTAAAAGCGAGATAAGGATCAAATGCTTTTTACAGGAGATTTAAAATTTTATCCTTCGCGATACACTGGCGGAGAGGTAACCGCTGTCGGTAAGGGAAAGGGTTTCACCCGGAAGCGCTTTGGGTATGTTGTATGTGTAGCTTAGAATAAACGTCCAGGTTTTTATA
>JAEUUB010000699.1 GCA_016787745.1 Cyclobacteriaceae bacterium | reverse complement strand
ATAAACCGACATCATTACATCAATCTTGTGTTTCATGGCAGGTACATTGCTGTGGCTTGCCGAAACATGCATTTGAATTCCGCCTATAGAAAATGGTGTCATTTAGTTTGAGTTAGTTATAGTAATTAGTTCTTCTTCGATTATGGTTAAGCCTTTATCCAAAAGTTCTTCAGAAATAATGAGGGGAGTGAGAATGCGGATCACATTTTTACTGGTCCCGGCACTCAATAAAATCAATCCACGTTTTAAGCAGGCTTTAATAAGTTGACCCGCTGTTTCTGAATCCGGAGATTCAGGATCATTGTTTTCAACAAACTCAATGGCTTGCATAGCACCCAGACTTCGTACATCACCAATAGATGGGCACTTATCTTTTAACCTCAGCAATCGCTCACTTATAATTTCACTGAGTTTTTTTGCACGCGAGTTCAAATCAAGTTCCTCCATGTATTTAAGTGTAGCGATCGCTGCCGCACAACACACCGGGTTTCCTGGAAACGTTCCGCCAATGGTACCTACCGCTGCCGCATCCATCACTTCTTGTTTCCCGATCACGGCACCAATCGGCAACCCTGAGCCTAATGACTTTGCCCAGGTAGAAAGATCCGGTGTAACTCCATAGTGTTCGCTCGCAGCCCACTTTCCGGTTCGGCAAAAGCCGGTTTGCACTTCATCGAAGATTAGCATGATTCCAAATTCATCACAGAATTCACGTAAGCCTTCAATGTATCGCTTGGGTGCGATGTTAAATCCACCTTCGCCCTGAACCAGCTCGATGATGATAGCTGCAACATTATTTGGATTAACTAAGTTATGTGCAGCATCATGCAGTCTTTGTAATTGCAATTCTGCAAAAGCTTCCTCAGTCATTCCAATTCCATAATGATAATGATTTGGAAAAGGGAGCCGATACACTTCCGGGGCGAACGGACCACAGTCCAATTTGTAATCGATCTTGGAAGTAAGCGTCATCGCCATCATCGTGCGGCCGTGAAACGATTCTGTAAAACATAATACTGCCGATCGCTTCGTTGCCTGGCGTGCAATCTTAATTGCATTTTCTACTGACTCTGCGCCTGTGTTCGTCAACATGACTTTTGTGCGCTCGCCATGCGGAATTAACCTCGCCAGCATTTCGCACAATTCGATGTATGACTCATAGGTAGAAACATTGAAGCACGAATGAATGAGTTTGCCTGCTTGCTCTTGAATGGCTTTTACTACCGGTGGCGGACAATGACCTGCATTGAGTACTCCAATGCCTCCTGCAAAATCAATTAGTTCATTGCCATCCACATCAATGAGTGTGGCATCATGACCTTGCACTGCACTTGTTTTTACAAATACACTTACACCATTGGCAACAACATTCTTTCTTCTTTTAATTAATTCATCCGTCTTTTTAAAGGACAACACCTTTTTTTCTGATTCAATGTGATTTGTGCTCATACTGAGTTTATAGGGTTAAGAAATAAATTACTCATGACTTAATCATGAATTCAATTACCGGAAAGCACAATGATGTAAAGCGGAATCCGCTTATCGTTCTGCTAAAATTTTACAAGCTGTACTGCTATTGAATA
>JAEUUB010000753.1 GCA_016787745.1 Cyclobacteriaceae bacterium | reverse complement strand
TAACTGTTATCGGAAGTTTAAATCGTGAAACCGCTTTATTCATTCCGGTACTTTATTTTTTCACCTACTTCCAATGGAGCGATTGGCCGTCAGTCAAAAATCTAATAACAAACAATCTTAAGGTGATTGGTATAACCACTGCCTCAGTTGTTTTATTCTTTGTCATATTTATTAGCATCCGAATGTACTATGGTTTGCAACCTGTATCCACCTGGCGGGTAAGCGCGGGCTGGCCGATGCTTAAATTAAATCTATTTAGCTCCGTCAGCATCAAAACGTATATGGAGTTTTTTGGTATTATGGGCTTTTTACCGCTTTGGGCAGTGCTCAAATTCCGCACGATGCACAAGAATCTAAAAATCTTCTTTATTGTACTGGTTCCGGTCTGGTTTGGTATTCATCTCGTTTCTGCCATCGCTTATCAAACCCGCTTGTTTTTGGTACCCATCTTACTGGTTCTCTTGCCCGTTGTATTGGAAAGTCTTGAGCAAAGTTATCTGGCAAGACCAGAGAAGTCGTAGTTTGGTAATAATGAATTAAGTTCTGGATCGTTTTCCATTCAGCAAAGTTCCAATCCAACTATAGCGAATGAGAAGTTGATACGAGCCAAAGGATAAAAAGATAGCTACGGCTATCACCAAATAAAATCTCAAATAACCATGTATTGGACTGTTAACTAAAACAAGTTGGATAGTTAAGACAATAGGCATATGGATAAGATATACCCAGTACGCGGAGTCGGCTATATACTTCCAAAATGGTCGCGGTTTATTAAAAACACCGTTAAATAACCCAAAAAAACCAATCATGAGAAGCATGGTTTGAAGGGCAAACAAAAATTTCAATCCTACGCGCCAGGAAATACTTGCCTGCAGCATATCCGAATTATTTAAGAGACTTAATGTATTTAAACTAATAATTGTTCCTGCCAGGAGAAACTGCTTGTAAAAACTTGAAAAAGAGTTGAACAATTCCCTTTTATTTTCGAGAATCCAACCCAATGCAAAAAAGAAAAAATAATACAACACCTGAGGTAAAGGAATAATAAATCCTGTCCAAATAGAGGGAAGTGCGGTAGAAAAAAACTGACTTAAGCAACCTAACGCGATGGACGTTAACAATAAGAATAGGAAGGGCTTCACTTTGGTGCAATGAACTGAGAATCTCCGAGTCCAGATAGGGCCGCTTCGCCTCGTCAGATAAACGGCTAAGACCAGAATACCATAATAAAGCAACAAGTGTTGCAAGAACCACAAATGCATAAACCCAAAATGAGCCCGAAATGTGAAGAATCGAAAATAGAATTCATAAAGTTGCTGCCCAGCATTTCCTGTGGTAAATTCGACCGCGAGCAAATAAGGAGCAAGAGTCAAGGGCAAAATTGTAAAATAGGAAAGCACCAAGGGCAAGCCAATCCGCTTTAGCCTGTTTCTGAAAAACTCCACAAGTCCGATTTTCCCGATCAAAAGGCGAGCAAAAAAGCCAGCCAAAAGAAAAAATGTCTGCATCCTGAAGGAGTTGATCCAAAGATAAAACCAATCAAAAAAATAAGATTGATATTGCGTATCAAAGACCCAATTTCCATAGTGGTATCCTTTCTTGTAGGCAATAGACCCATGAAGAAAGATTCCAAGCGTCATCGCCACACCCCGTAAGGCATCTAACCCGTACATTCTTTCCTGTGTCATAAAAAAAAAGAAACCATAAACTTACTGTTTATGGTTTCTCATGAATTAAAAATCGGAAATATTATCGTTTTACAAGTCGAATATTTTTGGAGTACCCGGAATTTTCCATTACCCGCATTATGTATACCCCTTCCGATAAATTTTGATCCAATAACAACTCAAGTTCCTGGATATCCGGCTGTCTTTCAAAATCGCTGTTAAACACGGTAAGGCCGGTTGAATTAACGATGCTCACCTTAAATCTATTAGGCACGTCACTCCCCAACTGCATCGTTATCCGGTCGACAAACGGGTTAGGGTAAACCTGTATGCCTGTACCAGTTTTTACTTCCTCAAAAGAATTGGATACATCCGCACTCTTACCCGCAATACGAGCACCGCCACCGGTATTTGGCACGGCCTGAATAATCAATCCATTTAAATATCCAAATTGCGCTCCCTGTGTAGTTGTAATGGTTATGGTAATAGTACCATCCAATTCTGGTGAAATATCCTTGATCTGTACTAGATTAGAAATATTAAAACTTGCATTTATATTAACTGATGAATTGTTAATTGTGAACACAGTAGTACGATCCCCGCCAGCATCCCTGTTAGCAAAGAAGCTAAAGTTATACTTTTTAAGGAAGCTGAGATTATTAAATCTCAACTTCGCTTGCGTTCCTGCATCAATCCACCAGGACCCCACCATAACATTATCCGGTACAATCCCTGAGTTATTACCCGTATTACTTCCCCATGGATTTGTACCTGCAAATTCTTCCACTACAGTCATCGAAATGCCCGCATTAAAACCAGCATCATCCACCAGGTTGTTTAAAGTATTCCCCTGCGTATAAAAGGCTGTAACATTATTCCATCCGGGTGCGCTGCCATTGAAGGCATTAAAATTGATAGATACTGAGTAGTCATAGGTAGAACCATTTGTCTCGTTTGAAAAAGGAGATAATCCGATTGCATTGCGAGCAGCTACCTTATAATAATATTGGGTTGAGGTGGCCAAACCAGTGTTGATAAATGTTGTGGTGCCTGCCGCTACAGTGGTCAATAGGGAATAATTGGTATTGCCCCCTACAGATCTCCAAATTTCAAACGAAGTTTCATCGTTGGATGCATCCTGCCAATTTAACTTAATTGAAGTTCGGGTCAGTACTTGGGAAATCAAGGAAGTTGGTGCTTGCGGAACAGTTGGCACCACTATCTCATCGTACTCTCTTATTACCATTGCACCCAGATAGCCAAAAGCAGCCGCGCCTTCTTTAGCAACGGTAATGGTAATTTGACCGCTGGCATTCGGCTTTATACGAATAATTTTTGCCGTGTTAGAGGTGTTTCCAGATGCATTTAGGATGGCCGATTTAGAACCACTGGTATAGATAGTATTCCGAACATCAGCCACCCCCATCCGGCTTGCAAAGAAGGTAAAGTCATACGTCTTAGCTGAATTTAAGCCAGCCAGTTGAATTGTCTTGGTAGCACCATCTTGAATATAGAATGATCCAGACATGGCTGCATCCGGATAGATACCCGAATTATTACCTGTGTTATATCCATTGGTGTTCAACCCATTCCAACCTTGTACCAAGGTAATAGATACCCCCGTTACCGGAGTATTATTATTATTCTTCAGGTTGTTTAAAACGGTACCTGTGTTAAAACTGGTCATGTTGTTCCACGGGGCTGCCGCTATACTAGTTCCGGTAAAGTTTATTTTAAACTCGACATCGCTTGCGCTATACACTGTTACGCTCAGATTTGCAGTAGTTCTTCCACCGTTTGGATCATCGCAATGTAACAAAAACTGATACGTACCCTTTTCGCCTAAGGATGGAGAAAAAACAAGATTAACTCTATTGTCGTCCACATATTCAGACCACATAAAGCTGGGTTCATTCTCCAGCTCAAATGTTAAGGGATCACCGTCTACATCTGTACCCGTTACTTCAACCCATTTCATTTCCTGTTCGGCCATGGTAATGGGGCTAACCGGGAGAATTACCGGAACCCTGTTAGGAGCCACGATAGAACCTGTATTGGAGAAAGCCGATATTCCTATACTGTTCTTCGCCAGCACTTTATAGTAATAGGTGTTGCCGGCCACAAAGTCTGAATCAATGTAGCTCGTAACATCCGTTGCTAATGTGGCCAGCTTTACGAAATTAATATCATCCAAACTTCGATAGAGCTCTTGCGAGGTTTCACCCCCGGAATTATCTGTCCAAGTTACTTGGATTGCCGCAGCCTGCGTGGTTGCAACCTGTAAGTTAGAAGGTGCTTCTGGTGCGGTGGTGCCTTCAAAGTAGGATTCAATCACCATGGCATTAAGAATAGCAAAACCGTTTGCAACGGTTTTCACATTTATACTTACCTCACCTTGGGCATTGGGCGTTACCTGACTGAATGTTACTAAAGTTGATGCATTGCCAACTGCATCTATCTGTTGCGATTGACCAGAGATTGTAAAGGTTGTAACTGCTAAATTATTATAGGTAGTATTTAGCTTAGTACTGGATAAAAATTTCAGATTGTATTTGCCTTGCGGATTTAACCCTACTAAGGTTAATGTTTCTCCCGCTGTCTTATTCCAAATACGAAACAGCGAACTATTTACGGCATTAGGATAGACACCCGGTGTAACACCATTGTCATCTTTATATCGGGTCCATTGCCCGGTCGAAGAGAACGTAATACCAGAAGGAGTTCCGTTTTCTTTATTCAAGGCAGTGGTAGGAATCGGGGTATCATCACTTGTGTTACCAACATTGTTCCAATCCGAGGGCCCATTTGAAGCTGTATAAGTCCTGAAGTTAACTTTTACAGTATAATTAGGGTCATAATCTTCTACATTAACAGTAACAATTGTTGTAGCACTGCCTCCATTTACATCTGTTGCGGTAAAGGTGATGTTATACGTGCCGGCATGATTCGTAAGAGGAATCATCGTTACATCCAGATTATTTCCATTGGGTGCCGAAGTCATAAATACAGGCGCGTTTGCAACAGCCCAGGTTATGGCATCATTATCCGAATCGGTGGCTATCATGGAAAATTGCAAGGTGTTGGTTTCTTTTACCGTTTGTGGTAAAACTGGTGTGATAACCGGATTATGATTACTGTTAACCGTAATGGTAAAAGGAAGCGAATGGTTTCCGGAATATGCATCCCGAACAATAATTTGAGGGTTTAAATATTCACCCACATTTGCAATACCCGCGGGTGATATGACCAGGTAAGCGCTTCCATCTCCATAATCAAACAGTTGGGCAAAAGGAGGAAGTCCTGCCGCCTCAAATACAAGAAAATCATTGTCCGGATCAGAGGCTGTAATCTGAACCGTTCTCTCCTCATCATAGCGAACCACTATGTTTGCTATAGGATCTAACACCGGACTATTATTCAATGTGTTTACTTCAAGTTGGTTTGAAAATCCATCCCCAGTGGTACCGGCAACATTCTTGCTCAAAACCTTATAGAAATATTGTGTGTGCGCAAAAAGGGTGTTATCCACATATTGCGTTGTATTCGCAGGTAAGGTGGCCGCTTTAATAAAGTTATCGGCAGTACCCACGGATTTATGAACTTCAAAATTATCCTCATTGGTACTGTTATCAGTCCAACTAATAGTTGCTGTATTTGGGCCAAGGGAGCCATCCACCAATTGTAACCCAGTAGGTATAGCGGGAGGTGGTGGCAAAGCCGGAGTAGTGCCGTTTACCGAAGAAGTATAGGCAGAAACATTACCCGAATTTACAGCCCGCAATCGGTAGTAATAACGAGTTAAGAAATTAAGATTTGTATCCGTGTAGGTATTTTGAGAAGCTGGAATGGTGGCTATGATGTTCCATGCATTGGAATTCGGGCTACTTCTATAGACTTCAATATCCGTTCCTGTTCCCGTGTAGGTGTTCCAATTTATCCGGATGGTTTTATAATCAACCACCGTTCGGGCAAGACCGGTAGGCGCTGACGGAGCAGCGGGAAGGGTATAATTCTCTCTTAGCCTCGAGGCGGGTATGGCTTGCTTGCTGATGCCCGGTCCCTGCCAACTAACGGTTAGCGCTTCTCCACCCCCTGCTTCAAAAAATTCACAGCGAATGGGGTAATAGCCCGCGTTTAGGGTCATTGTACCTTGTCGTTCCTGAGTTCCATGCAGCCCATCATTATTAACAATTAGCACACCATTCACCCAAAGCTTGCTGCCATCATCTGATGATGTATAGAAAGTGTAACTACCTGTAGTAGGAATTTGAAGGAATCCTGTAAATACAAAGCCAAAATTATCGTTTTGGGTTCTTGGAGCTATCGAGAATGTAGAAACAACACCCGTTGTGGCTGGGGTTAGTGCACTAAAATCGGGTAGCAAACTCCATGTTCCATGGTAATGGGAATAGTTTAATCCCGTTAACACTGTTGCAGCATTTACCTGGTTGCTGGCCACAGAAACATTACCTGCCTGATCTTTCGCCTTAACAATGAAATTATAAAGTGTACTGGGAGTCAAACTTGTAACCAACTGGGAAGTTGCTGTGGTTGTGTGGGCTTTTATATAATTTGTTTGTCCATAGGCCCTCACGTAAACATCATACCCGGTAACCCCCACATTATCGGTAGAAGCCGACCAGGAAAGTCCAACACTTGTCTGGCTCGTGCTGGTAACGGCAAGATTATTTGGCGCTGTAGGGGGTATAACATCTACATCTGTTACGCCTGAGGCTGCGGTACTTGCCGCGGCCGCTCCTGTATTGGCAATCGGCCTGATTCTATAATAATAGGTTGTGTTTGAGCTAAGATTATTATCCGTGTAAACCAAAACATCAGGCTGAGTAACATGAATAAGTGTATAGGGTCCGCCTGCAACCAGAGATCTGTAAATCTCAAACCCCGTCTCATTTAATGACGGGTTTAGGGTATTATCCCAATTTAATCTTAACTGCGTCTTGCTTAGAGTCGTCACCTGCAAATTTGAAATCGGATCGGGTTTAGGTGTTCCATTTGCATCTGTTATTGTGAATGGCACCGATGCGGTGCTGGAACAACCCCCGAATTCCTTGACAATAGCTGTATACGTGCCAACCGTACTAACTGTAATCGATTGATTGGTTCCAATTATCCCGGTCCCCGTTTTACTATACTCATAAGTTTCATACCCGGAAGGTAAGGTCAACACAACATTTGAAATTCCATTAATATCGGGGATCACCACACTTTGTAACTGCGCAAGCTGAATGGGTGGGGTAACTGTGGGCGCTTTTATTTTTATTTCAACAGGATCGGACATATACCATGTGCCACGATTATTGATCCGGCCTGTGTACGTGCCCAACTCGGTAACCGTAATATTGTTGGAAGTCTGTCCCGGGATGAGGATACCATCTTTATACCATTCGTACCCCTGCAGACCAGGGGCAAACCCCATTTTTGTGTTAATGGTTTCTCCTACACAATACTCTGTTTTATTGAATAAAACTTTTATGTTATTTAACTTATGTTGTAAGAACCAACTAAAAAAATCAGCCCGGTTGTACATCGTGTTCCAGGTACCATGGCCAAGGGTCGGGAAAAAGAAATATTCAAACGGTGAACCGTTGTTATTGTAGTAATCAACAACAGTCTGGGCATAGTCAGGATTAGGGTTCTTATCCAGCCCGCCCTGTGCTAGCCTGATAGGTGTGTATATTAACCCGGGCACGTTTCCAATTACTCCTGACATAGGGGCCATGGCAGCAACTAATGTTGGATCTTGCTCGCCAAACTCCCAGGTCCATTTTGCTCCATTGGATAACCCATGCACGTAGATCCTATTGGGGTCAATAGGATAGATTCTGATCATCTCCTCGATAATTTCCTTAGCTTTATCTACGTACGTACTTTGAGGGTATACAAGATATCCAGGGAATTGATTTGAAAGCACCGCATTTTTATGCTTTTCGCCACCATGAAGAAGTTGCTTGTTGTTATCTGTGCCTACTTCACCAGCGCCTTGAAAGAATAGAATCAAGGGATACTTTTTCCCGGGAACAGTGTAATTGAAGGAAACATTGGCAATGGTACCATCGGGGTTATGGGTAATGGTAGGAAGCACTTCGTTTGGGGGCATCATCCGAAACCATGCACCCCGGTATTTAAAGGGTATGTACGGAGCTGTATTCCAGGTTGTGCCTGTATTGCCATGACCCCAGGGGCTAATAACATTATAGGGTGTGGCGGCTGGAAAAGGAACTGTTTGGGCGCTTGAGGGAAAGACTGCAAGCAAGAGAAAAAGGAGCCCTAAAATTGATTTCATAGTGGTTTTTGGATTAAAGCCAGTACTATATGGAAGACAAGGGTTAAAAGTAACTGTAAATATCCAAAAAGAAAACAAAATCTTACATCAGAAGAGGGACCTGAAAATAATGTAATAGAAGGGTCAAAAATTTCAAGTTAGGAGCGATAATTGGCAAAATTTTACCAAAAAATAAGTATTTTGGAGGTCTTACTAAGTCTTACCTCAGGTAAAGTGAGTTAAAATAAAGTACATGAACCGTACAGACTTTCAGTGATCTACCTCGCCTAATTTTCCCACTCAGCGTCAAGTGTAAATAACAATGCAAAAGCTAATCAACCACGCAATAACGGTAAACAGGATAAAACGATCCTTGAATAAAAGGGATGTTGGGAAACCGCTATTATTATCAATGTAGATGATTTGCAGGTAGCGCATAATACCCGCAATTACAAAAATAGAAGTAAGGAAGAGCCAATCGGTATTAAATTTTTCTATGACTTCGGGCGAAAGGGTATAGAGTATGTAGGAAACAATTATTACTCCAGCAAAAATGGATAGGCATACATTTATAAACTCCAGATTATACTGATTAATTGATTTCCTAATGCTTCCCTTCGAGGCACCTACCAGGAGATCGTCCCTTCGCTTTGCCAATGCCAGAAACAAGGCCAGCAAAAGTATCATAATTGCCAACCAATGCGACACAGGTACATCAGCTAATACACCCCCACAATAAATCCGAACCAAAAATCCAGATGATACAATCATAATATCGATGATTGAGAAGTTTTTAAGGCCAAATGAATATGCCAGATTAAGAAGGAGATAGCATAAGAGCAAAATGAAAAATGAAAAATGAATATACCAGGCCAGCGAAAATCCTATTGCGATAAAAAGTATGGCGATAAAGATCGCCTTCCCTGGTTTAATTCTACCCGAAGCAATAGGCCGGTTCATTTTAACCGGGTGAGCTTTGTCGAAAGAATAATCGCGGAGGTCATTAACAATGTAAACCATGCTTGCAACCAAACTGAAAGCAACAAAACCAAGTAATAGTTGCTGGTATTTGCCCCATTCCATTAATTGACCCGCAAAGAAAATAGGAATGAATAGAAACAAATTCTTGACCCAATGCTTTACACGTATTAATTCAATCAGTACCATTTAAACGAGAATAGAGTTTTAATTTGTTACCACCAAATCTATTTATAAAGCTGCTATGAATAATAAAATATTTCAAAGTATTTACAGTAACTCCAATCTGGCTGCAACATCCTCTAGTTAAAAAGGGAAAATTATAGATTATTTCGATGACCAAAATTGATTGATAGGCATTAGTATCTACATTTGGAAATGATAAAAATAAAAATTGGTGAAAGAGCGCTCATATTGGCTTGCTTCTGGTAGTTACTCCATTTTGCAAAGGCTTTTTGCCTTTATCTTTGGGTTTGGAAGTTTCTTCTTTCTAACTCGCTATTTTCCTGTTGAGCGTTTTGGAGTTTGGGCGTTGTTCATTGTTGTCACCTCACTAGTCGAAATGGCTAGAACAGCATTTGTTCAAAATGCCTTCATTAAATATTACAAAGAACCAGGCCTTGATACGGATGCATTATTTTCCAGTAGTCTTCTAATAAATTTTATTAGTACTTTATTCTTCATTGTGATTTTGCTGGTAGCCATTCCATTTCTGGTAACATTTTGGAACACGGAAGAGATTGGCCCTATGATTCTATGGTATTGTGCTGCTTCAATTGTATTAATCCCCTTCACGCAATTAAACTTTCTTGAGCAGGCCAATCATCGATTCAAGGGAGTCTTTTTAGGGAATGTCACCCGGCAAGGAGTTCTTTTCTTTTGCATACTTACGTCCTTTATTTTCTTTCCAAATTTGCCACTCAGTTTATTTTCATTTTTCTATTTTATATCTACAGTATTTGGACTCCTGGTTTCATATTATCTGACGCGACAATATTTACCAACCCATTATGTGGTCACCTCCGCTTATCTCAAAAAGCTGGCTTATTTTGGGCGTTACATTTTAGGAACTGGAATCACTTCTTCATTGGGGAAATATTTTGATCAGTTTATTTTAGGAAGTATAAACTTGACTTCGGTAGCACTTTTTAATGCAAGCGTCAGGATTATCAACATGATTGAAATCCCTGTGTTATCAATAGCAAACATTTCATATCCCAAATTCGCAAGTGTTAATGCTGAAAATTCTCTACATGAAGTAGCAAGGCTTTATGAAAAAACGGTTGCCGCAGCGTTGGCCATTATTATTCCTGTTGTACTGGTTATTTTAACTTTGCCTGAATTAGTATTAACAATTACTGCCGGACAAAAGTATGTTTCTGTTACCGAACCCTTGAGGATTATGGCCGCATTTTTTATTCTTATGCCATTCAATGTACAATTTGGAAACGTTTGCGAAATTATTAATAAACCGCAAATAAGTTTCAGAGTAAATCTGATCACCAACATACTTAGCGTAGTCTTGAACCTATACTTCATAAAAATCTATGGCGCTATGGGGGCAGCCTGTGTGTTTGCTTTTACCTTATTATTTATTTTTATTGTTGGTCAATTATACCTCAGGGTAAAATTAAGTGTCAATCTAAAAAATGTGGCTGTGCAGACAGCCCTTTTCTACAAATCAAGTTTTCTCTTTTTAAGAAAAATAATAACTACAAAATCTCTCGATGTCTAATTTTGTAATCTTTAGTTTGTCACGTTGGAATGAAGAATTTGGATGTAACATTCGAGACATCAGTATTGAATTGGCAAAAAATCATAAAGTACTTTTTATCGATGTTCCCTTGAAGCGAAAGGATCGGTTGTTTGATACTAAATCTAACAGGGTAAAAGAGGTTGAGAAAAGGGCGGCCGATGCTGCGAATATCATTCAGGTTTCAGAAAATCTATGGCACTACATTGATTTCTCGGTGCTCGAATCTGTTAACAGTATTCAATATTCCTGGCTTTTTGATTTGATCAACCGAATCAATAATAAGCGCTTTGCAGGTGTAATTAAAAAAGCGGTTGAACAATTAAATTTTGAACCGTATATCTTACTTAATGATAACGATATTTATAATGGACTATATCTAAGAAAACACCTTACACCCTCCCTTTACATTTATTACCTGAGAGATCGGTTGTCTGCCATGAAATATTGGCAAAAGCATGTAACCCGATTAGAGCCTGACCTTATAAGGCAGGTAGATATGGTGGTGGCCAATTCTGTGTACTTGGCCGAATCAGCTGCAACTCTGAACCAAAATAGCTTTTACATTGGCCAGGGTTGTGCTATAGATCACTTCGCTAATCGGCCAAGGGACATCTATATTGAAGGATTTACCGATAGGATCAAAAAACCAATCGTTGGGTATATTGGAGCTATCAACTCGGAACGTCTTGATATCCAATTAATTCTGAATGTGGCCAGTAAACTAAAGGAATTTTCTTTTGTGTTTGTCGGAAAGGAAGATAACGCATTTGAAAAGTGTGACTTACATAAAATGGATAATGTATTCTTTACGGGCAATCAAGATTTTTCCATACTCCCAAAGTATCTTTATTCTTTTGATGTTGCTATTAATCCACAACTCCTTAATGATGTTACTATTGGCAACTACCCTCGAAAGATTGATGAATTTCTTGCAGCCGGAAAGCCGGTTGTCGCTACCGAAACCCCCACCATGAGACCATTTTCAGAGTATGTCTACTTAGCCAAAAATGCTGACGAGTACATTAAAATGATTAGACAGGCGATTTTAGAGGATAGCCAAGAGCAGCAAAAATCACGCAAGGATTTTGCCTCAACACACAATTGGAAAAACAGTGTAGAGGTACTGTTAAAACATGTTAATTTGGAGTAGTAGCTATGCGGGTTGCAAACATTATTATTGCTCATAAAAATCCAAAGCAGTTAAAGGAACTTCTTGATCAATTTTCACCCGAATATTATCATACCTGGCTCCATATTGATTCACGTAGTAACCTTAACGATTTTAAAGAACTTCTTAACCTCACCCATGTAACCATACTGCCCAGACGAAGAGTTGTCTGGGCAGGATTTAGTTTCATTCGAGTTACGGTTGAAGCAATGCAAATCATAAAAAAAGAAAATGAAAGATTTGCTTATTTCAATTTAATGAGTGGGTTGGATTTTCCGGTTAAGCCAACAACCGAGTTTCACTCCCATTTGATGAAGGCTTACCATTCCAATCAGTCAGAGTTTTTTCACATAACAGAGTTGGATGAGAATTGGCCAGCCAACCATCGATATGAGCGATATCATTTAAATGATTGGACGATAAAAGGAAGATATTTTACTGAGAGAATTATAAATTATTTTATTCCGAAGCGAGAATACTTTAAAGGTAAATTAAAGCCATACGGTCGATCTGCCTGGTTTACAGCAACTGATAACTTTGTTGACTTCTGCTTAAAGTATTTCGTGGAAAACCCAGACTACCTGAAATTCTTAGAAACGGTTTGGTGTCCCGATGAGTTGGTTTTCAGTTCATTAATTATGGGTTCACCGTTTAAAGAAAATTTAGCAAACAACAATTTAAGATATATTGATTGGTCAGAGGGTAGGGCTAATCCTAAAACCCTGAGGATGGAAGATTTTGAAAAAGTAATAAATAGCGGAAATTTTTTAGCCCGTAAATTTGACAGTTCAGTAGATCAGGAAATAATTGATAAAGTAATCAAAACGATTTCCATTTGAAATGAAGGATACCTCATCTAAAACAAAAAAAGGAATCGCACAACTTTTTATAGAAGTAGTGCTTGGGCTTATTTTTATTATCTTTCTTCTCTTCACTCTATTTTTCTAAAACACAGAACGTGAAGCCTATCAACTTACACAAGAGTTTAAATTCTTCAAGCATTTACATTTTTGCAGGATTATTGTTTGCATCCATACTTATTGCCTACGGTGTTTCTAAATTTGGTCTTAACGCAGGTATTTTAAGTATTTTGTTTCTATCAGCCATACCGGTAGTTCTGTTACTCCTATCCAATTTCAAATTGGGATTCTACTTCGTTTTTGTACTGTCCTTTTTTATCAATTACATACACCGATGGACTGATACCCTCGTCCCACTGCTTATTCTCGAAGTTATACTTTATGTTGTGGTTATCGGTATGCTTCTAAAGGAACTCTCCAAACCAGGCTCAACCCCTAGTTTTTGGAAATACTACAAAACTCCAATTGCTATTGGATTGATCATCTGGCTGTTTTATAATCACCTTGAATTTCTAAACCCAAACTCAACCATTATAGTTGGCAAGGTAATAGCTATTCGACAAAGTTGGTATGCCTTGATCGGTTTTACCGTTGCGTTGTTG
Organism: Cyclobacteriaceae bacterium; assembly: GCA_016787745.1. Taxonomy (GTDB): domain Bacteria; phylum Bacteroidota; class Bacteroidia; order Cytophagales; family Cyclobacteriaceae; genus ELB16-189. Next base: position 1,135 of record JAEUUB010000753.1, on the reverse strand, counting down.
GTTTTCGACAGTATTAAGTCTGTTAAAATATTTTTCAAGATAATGCTTTCGCTTTCTCTCCTTGCGGCAATCTTTGCATTAAGTCAAAAATATTTTGGATTACTCCCTTATGAAAGAGAATGGTTATACTCTTCACCCCTTCGTGTTAGGCTATTTGTAGTTTGGGGACAACCCAGAATGTGGTCATTTTTAAATGATCCAACTGTTTTTGGATTGCTTATGGCATCTTCAGGATTGGTTTGTTTCATTTTGATGACAGGTCCTTATAAATTCTTTACCAGAGTAATGCTGGGAATAAGCGGAGCACTCATGTTTTTAGCTATGATAAGTTCCGGAACCAGAACAGCGTTTGTTATGGTGCTTGCCGGCTTTGGAATATTTGGTTTGATTAATATTAAAAACATTCGAACACAAATAATTAGTTTTTCGGCTCTTTTAATATTGATTATAATCTACTTTGGACCATTTTATAGTCCACAGGTGATACGATTCAGAACTGCTTTTCAAGGCGACAAAGATCCTTCAATGAACGTTAGGTTAATAAACAAAGAAAGAATTAGACCCTATTTGTTTACCCATCCAATTGGGGGTGGACCTAATACCTCTGGTGGTACCGTTGAAGAAAGTGATCACCCCCTTGGCGGATTTCCCCCTGACAGCGGCTACTTAAAAATTGCCCTGGAAATGGGCTACATTGGATTATGCCTAATCTTATGGCTTTACTTCAGAGCCTCAACGCAACTAACTTCACAATATTTTCAGACGAAAGATATCGAAAGAAAAGTTATTTACTTAGCCATCCTCGCATCTATGATTTCCTTGTTTACCTCAGAACTTACTCAGATTGCAGTTTCTCAAAAACCACTCGATTTTATAATCTTCTCATATTTCGCCATAATTGTGCGACTGCAGGATATTAAATAATCATACCTGAAATAAAAATCAATGAATGTTTTGTCTTAAAATTGTCCAAACTTTAGGCAACAATTTTTAACTGAATATTCAAAATGAAAAAGGTCCTTCTTCCCCTTTGTATGTTAGCCTGTATAACAGCCAGTTCACAAACAACTGACTATAACGCCATCATTCTGCCTGCAAACGCAACGGACATTGAGTTTTCGGAAAAACTTGTACG
>JAEUUB010000751.1 GCA_016787745.1 Cyclobacteriaceae bacterium | reverse complement strand
CATAAAAATCAGAAAGCGCATGTCACAACCCGATCTTGTACAGTTAAAGAAACTTTCCAGTCAAATCAGAAGGGATATTGTAAGAATGGTACACGCCTGCCAGTCAGGGCATCCGGGTGGCTCGTTGGGATGTACTGATTTTTTTGTTGCCTTGTATTTCCATGTCTTAAAACATAACCCAAAATTTAGCATGAATGGAGAGGGCGAGGATCTCTTCTTCCTGTCCAATGGGCATATCTCTCCGGTTTGGTATTCTACCTTGGCCAGGGCTGGTTACTTTAATGTAAAAGAGTTATCAACTTTCCGATTTTTAAACTCACGCCTTCAAGGGCACCCTGCCACCCACGAACATTTGCCGGGCGTGCGAATAGCATCCGGGTCATTAGGGCAAGGATTGTCAGTGGCACTGGGGGCCGCTCAAGCGAAAAAATTAAATGGCGAGCCTAATCTGATTTATGTTTTAATGGGGGATGGCGAGCAACAAGAAGGTCAGGTTTGGGAAGCGGCTATGTACGCAGCCCATAACAAACTCGACAACGTAATCGCTACCATCGACTACAATGGCCAGCAAATTGATGGACCGGTTGATAAAATCCTTTCCTTGTTAGACTTGAAAGCAAAGTGGGAGGCTTTCGGATGGGTAGTTCAGGAATTTAATGGAAACAATCTTGAAGCAGTTCTTGCCGGATTCGAAAAAGCAAAATCCCTGTCGGGAAAAGGGAAGCCCGTTCTCAATCTCTTGAAAACAGAAATGGGATTTGGTGTGGATTATATGATGGGTTCGCACAAGTGGCATGGGGTTGCTCCTAATGATGAGGAATTGAAAAAAGCCTTGGCGCAACTAGAGGAGACTTTGGGCGACTACTGAAGTTATCATTCAATTCTTATCCAGGCCCATGATAACCACATTCCCCGTTCCATCCGATCGGCAGGGATACTGAAATTCCCGCATTAATTTTTTAGGGTCATTAATGGTTTCGTAAAAGTCGTCCAGGAATTTAATCGTTGATTTAATGTAGCCCGCGTCAAGAAGAACATTGTCTGTGTAGAGTTTATAAACTTCGCTCTTCTGTTGGTTAAAATAAGGTATTGTTTCATTGAAGTAGTTCATATCCTGAACACAAAAACCTCTGTATCTTCTCTCGCGGGTTGACCCTAGTAATAACTGTTCTGCAGGCTTTGCATACGGAGCATATACAATGCCCGCATGATCAAAATCATAGGGAACAGCGTAAGGCCTGGAAAGTGTATCGGTTGCAATTAGTTTTATATTTTGTCGATATTGAACTGACCAATCTGTGTTACCAATTAAATATTCAAACACGGCCATGTTTAAAAACTCTTTAGTTTGTGTTTGCTCTGGTCTAACCATGGTTCGGTCAACGGATACCATACCATTTCGCTGCGCCATTTTCTCTTCATCCTCAATTAGAAGTCCATACATAGGATCGGAATCTTTTCCTTTATTGTTGAAATTTTCGAAGGTTATCTTAACGAGGCGTGCCCTAAAACTTAACGGGGAGATAAGATTATAAATTTTATAGGCCAGATATTCATAAACAACATACTTATCATCCTGGCAGGGTGTAACCAATTTCAGTTTGTTTTGGTTGTTGAATAGAGTGTTCTCGCCCGACTCTTTAGAAAAATTTAACAGCAAGGGTGGGTACTTGCAGTTCTCTTTCAATTTTCTGAAATGACCTCTCGCTTTAACCTTCACAGGAACACTAACGGGGCCCTCCTTGCTCTTATATGTAATCGCAAGTGCGTGGTATTGCGGGTCACTCCCACGATCCCTAAGGAGTTCTTGTAGCTCACCAGATAAAGTAAGCTCTAACACACTGGTATCTCCAAAAAGCCGGTCTTGCGTTTGCGCTACATTGTCTATTGCAACTAAAAAAAATAGCAAAAAGAGGTTTGATTTTAGAGGAACGCCTTGCATAGATTGAGTTTACAGCATTTTTAACACAAGTACAAATAGTGTTTCTTAACCATCGTTAGTTGGGTTACTAACGTAAATAATTTTGTATATTACGTAGTTCTTACACCAAGAACATTGCCCCAACCCAACCAAACTCACATGAAAAAGGCTTTAATGTGTGGAATTTCAGGGAATATCCATTACCTGTCAAATTTCACTAAGCAGGTACGTTGCATTCCGGTTTTAGCCCTTGCAATTTATTTTCTAATCCCC
>JAEUUB010000744.1 GCA_016787745.1 Cyclobacteriaceae bacterium | reverse complement strand
CTGACTCACCCATTGGTCAAGATTTTTTCCATCAAATAAAATAATCGCATCGGAAGGAGCATTCCCTAAAACCTTTGCGGGTGTAATCACCTTAACTTCGGGCTCCCAGATTTCGGTCATTTCGGGCTTCATCGGCATAGGAGAAACCTCGGGTGGGGTATTAGGATACCCTTGGCCTAAAACTTGAGTCGTACTGATTAAAGTAAGTGCGATAATACCTGTCCAGTTTGCAGTTGATTTCATGAGAATGTATTATTTAAGGATAGGGTAATTTAATTAATGTTTATTATTTGTGCTTTCATTTTTGGATAGCAAAGTCAAGGTACCAACTATCGGGCCAATAGCCAAAACGATGTAAACCTTTTGTGTATTTAAAACAGAGGTTAAGGTTCCCATAAGTTGTATGCTTACTATGGTAATCGCAAAACCTATACTGTTTACAATTGTCAGTGCGGCTCCGCGGGATTCTTCAGGCGCATGTTGTGCCACCAAAGTGGAAAACAGGGGGGAGTCGGCTATAACAACAAGGCCCCAGAAAAATAAAAAGATGAGAAGTAACCCTATGGAGTTCTGATTCATGAACCAGGGTGAGAGAAGGCAACAAACTCCTGAAAGAAATAGAAAAATCGTAGCCAATGTTTTCACTTTATAAACCTGTGAAAGCAACCCACTAAAAATACAAGCCAAGCCACCCGATCCGATAATCAAGAAGGAAAATAACGGCACGTTCAGATCAACTGCAGTAAACTGATTTTTCCAGGTTGTAAGTATAACCGGAACAAAAGCCCAAAAGGTATATAGTTCCCACATGTGGCCAAAGTAACCTAAGGCTGCGGACCTAAATTGCCATTTCTTAAAACCTGAAAGAAAAGAAATAAGTGATAGTGCCATGCCTGACTTACGATAGGGTCCATCAGAAACAAGCATGATCATCAACACTCCGCCAATCATTGAAAGTGCAGAAGTTAGATAGATAACAAAGCGCCAGGGAAGTTCGGCTGTAAGACTTTTTAAAAAATGCGGAAACGCTGTTCCAACTACCAAGGCGCCAACCAGAAAACCCAATGACTTGCCAAGACCTTTTTGAAAATGATCGGATGCTATTTTCATCCCGACCGGATAGATACCGGCAAGAAAAAAACCAGTTAAGAACCGTAATCCTAACAACGCGGATGCCGGGATGTTGGAAATGCAAACAGCCAGATTGAAGGTGCCAGCGATTAATGCGCTAACAAAAAAAACTTTGGATGGGGAATACCTGTCGGCAATGGCAAGGAGGGCAAATACCAAGGTACCGGCAATAAAACCAAATTGAACCGCACTGGTTAGGTGAGAAAGGAAATTTGATTTAAGGTTAAGATAAGCAACAAGGTCGGGGAGAATAGCATTTCCGGCAAACCAAACGGAGGTGCAAAGAAATTGGGCCAGTACGATAACAAAAAGAACTCGCTTCATTTTAGTTTACCCGCAGTTGCAGCGACAGATCGGAGTTGGTATCGTTGGAAAACAACGGGAATTACCGGGTGGAAACCAAATCGATAATTCCTTTAAGTTCGTTCACCGCTTTTGTTTCGGCCTCACTAACCTTACCATCGGCATGAATGATATCGTACATATCGGCATAGATTTTATAGCGCTGCGCAAATTTGATATGATCGAAATGCTTAAAGGATTCCTGAATGATATCGCGATTTTTTGAATGATCTATTTTTTTATAGGCGACTACAGCCTCATCCATTCTTTTCTTATGATCGCCCTCAATAGGAAAGTGCTTGTTCATTTTTTCAAGAATCACACGTTCCTCATCGGGATGCAGGACGCCATCGGCATAGGCCATATGTACATACAGGTAAAGAACAAAGTCGCTGAATGTTTTATGTATCACCATATGTAAACGGGTTACTCTCAGACTTAAAGGTAAATAAAAAAGGCTTTGCATGAGATGCAAAGCCTTTTTTTATTGGATTCTGGATGATTACATCATTCCGCCCATTCCGCCACCGTGTGGCATTGCAGGCGCTTCTTTTTCTTCCGGAATTTCAGAAACAACGGCTTCTGTAGTTAGCAATAAGCCAGCAATAGAGGCTGCGTTTTCAAGTGCCAGACGAGCTACCTTAGTAGGATCGATAATACCGGCCGCAAAGAAGTCTTCAAACTTATTTGTGCTGGCATTATATCCAAAGTCTTTCTTGCCGTCCCGTACTTTATTAACAATTACAGATCCTTCCTGACCAGCATTTTCTGCGATGGTTCTCAAAGGAGCTTCCAAAGCCAGGCGCACAATGTTTACACCGGTTGTCTGATCTTCGTTGTCAGTAACTACATTTTTCAACGATTCAATCGCGCGAATATAAGCCACGCCACCACCAGGAATAATGCCTTCCTGAACAGCTGCACGGGTTGCATGCAACGCATCATCAACGCGGTCCTTCTTTTCCTTCATTTCAACTTCGGTAGCAGCACCAATGTACAGGATAGCCACACCTCCCGAAAGTTTCGCTAAACGCTCTTGTAATTTTTCCTTATCGTAATCGGAAGTGGTTACTTCAATTTGAGCTTTGATCTGGCTTACGCGCGCTGCAATTTCATTTTTCTTACCTGCGCCATTAACAATAATTGTATTGTCTTTGTCAATGTTGATTTTTTCAGCGCGGCCTAAGTACTCAAGTTTGGCGTCTTCAAGCTTCATACCGGTTTCTTCTGAAATCACTTTACCACCGGTTAACACAGCGATATCTTCCAACATTGCTTTTCTGCGATCGCCAAAGCCAGGGGCTTTAACAGCGGCTACGCGTAGCGCACCACGAATCTTATTCACAACTAATGTGGCCAATGCTTCGCCTTCAACTTCTTCAGCGATTATCAATAAAGGTTTGCCGGTTTGAGCAGTTGCTTCTAAAACAGGAAGTAATTCCTTCATAGAAGAAATCTTCTTGTCGTATATAAGCACGTAGGGGCTTTCCAGTTCAGCCTCCATTTTTTCTGTGTTGGTAACGAAATAAGGAGAAAGATATCCGCGATCGAATTGCATACCCTCAACCGTTTTTACTTCGGTTTCGGTTCCTTTTGCTTCTTCAACAGTAATTACTCCGTCCTTACCAACTTTTTCCATGGCAGTCGCAATCATCTTACCGATCTCTGTATCGTTGTTAGACGAGATGGTAGCTACCTGAGTAATTTCTTGCGAGCCTTTTATATTTTTAGATTGCTTTTGCAGGTTTTCAATTACGGCTTCAACCGCCTTATCGATACCACGCTTTAAATCCATTGGGTTTGCGCCTGCAGCAACGTTCTTAATGCCGTGACCATATATGGCTTGCGCCAATACCGTGGCAGTAGTTGTACCATCACCGGCTGCATCCGCAGTTTTAGAGGCTACTTCTTTTACCAGTTGAGCACCCATGTTTTCGATGGGATCTTTCAAGTCTATTTCTTTTGCTACCGAAACACCATCCTTGGTAACAGTTGGGGCGCCAAATTTTTTGTCGAGAATTACGTTACGTCCTTTTGGACCCAAAGTAACTTTAACAGCATCTGCCAATTTATCCACGCCCTTCTTTATTCTGTCGCGGGCTGATGTATCGAATGTAATTTCCTTAGCCATAATAGTATTTAATTAGTAATTAGTTAAACATTAAACAGTTCCGAAAATGTCGGAATTACGCATAATAAGGTACTCTTTGCCATCAATGGTGATTTCTGTGCCTGAGTATTTGCCATAAAGCACTTGATCACCAACCTTAACGGTTACGGGTTTGTCTTTCAATCCATCGCCTACTGCGATAACTTTACCTTTCTGTGGTTTTTCTTTTGCTGTATCCGGAATGATAAGTCCGGAAGCTGTTTTTTGTTCAGCCTGAGCAGCTTCAACAAGCACTCGGTCTTCGTTTGGTTTGAAATTAATTTTTGCCATATGGGATTATAAATTTATAGTTAAACAAGTTTTTAACTGACGAAGCTCGA
>JAEUUB010000743.1 GCA_016787745.1 Cyclobacteriaceae bacterium | reverse complement strand
AATAAAAATCTGGATCCAAAAGGATATCCCGGTACGCTTTCAAAGGATATTCTCGATGGAATTCTCCGTAAACGATTAGGCTATAATGGGGTTGTTTTTTCGGACGATATGCAAATGCATGCCATTTCAAAATATTATGGGTTGGAGGAAACAATCCGACTGGCCATTAATGCCGGAGTAGATGTAATGTGTTTTTCCAACAACATAGCCGGCAGTGATGAGCGCACCGTGGATAAGGTTCATTCTATAATAAAAAAACTAGTTTCAACCGGTGAAATTAAGCCCGAGCGAATTGAAGAGTCTTTTCAACGTATTGTTCAATTAAAGGCACGCATGGGAAATCGGGATGTTGCTTCGTACAAAGCTGAAATTGCTAAACTTCAGAATCAAATTAATGTAAAGCCGGTGGTGAATGACTCTCCCCTACCCGCAGTACCCGATGTTGCACCCGCAGACACAAAGAAAAAGAAGAAATCAAAGAAAAATTAATTTTGATATGGTCAAGAATTCGATTCTGGCAATCCTCTCCTTAGTAACGTTGGTAGCTTTGTTTTATGGGTATACCCAAAAAACAACTTCTGGAGAACTTTTGTCTGCATGCCAAATGGAAAAAGAAGAATTAATTACAAGAGCCCATCAACAACAATTAGAAGCACAGGCATTTCAAAGAATGGCAGAAGAAGCACGTAATGAAGCGGAGGTACAGCGAGCAATTTGTGAGTCACTATTGAAAGGCAACACCAAGTAAATGACCTGCATCGGACCTTTAGAGTGAATTGAAATACATTAGAAGCGCAATGGTCTACTCTCTAAAAGAAGCAAACGCAATTGATACGCCCATTCTCATAAGCGTACCTCATTGTGGCACTCGATTTCCGGATGAACTCAAGGATCAATACAAACCTGCATTAATCAACGCTCCGGATGATACAGATTGGTTTGTTGATATACTCTATGATTTTGCGCCCGCGTTGGGCATAACTATGATCATGGCCAACTACAGCCGTTGGGTTATTGACTTAAATCGCGATCCGCACAGCAAGCCACTTTATTCGGA
>JAEUUB010000733.1 GCA_016787745.1 Cyclobacteriaceae bacterium | reverse complement strand
GCAAATGCCACGGCACGAATATGATCGGCCATCACGCGAATGGCTACATCGGTCTTTACATCATCGCCATACTTAACATTAGCGTGGATGGCAATAAACTCGATGAGCGGACTGAATACGTCCGTATCATAATTGGATGTTTTCCCCTGAATGGCCATGCACAAGCGCTCGAAGCCCATACCTGTGTCCACGTGCTTATCCGGTAGTGGTTCCAATGCTCCCGAGGCTAATCGATTGAATTGAATAAATACAAGATTCCAGATTTCAACGACTTGTGGATGATCACTATTCACTAAATCCTTACCGGGAGTTTTCTGAACCTCGGCTTCGGGTCGTAAGTCAATGTGAATTTCTGAACACGGACCACAGGGACCTTGCTCGCCCATTTCCCAAAAATTATCTTTCTTACTTCCGTGAAGGATTCGCTCTTCTGCTATTACCTGTTTCCAAAGTTCTTTGGCTTCTTCATCTACCGGAAGTTTATCACTTTTATCGCCACCAAAAACAGTAACATATAATCTGTCTTTCGGAAGTTGATATACTTCAGTCAATAATTCCCACGCCCAACCGATTGCCTCTTTCTTAAAGTAATCGCCAAAGCTCCAGTTGCCGAGCATCTCAAACAGGGTGTGGTGATACGTATCCAACCCAACATCTTCAAGGTCATTATGCTTTCCGCTTACGCGAAGACATTTTTGTGTGTCGGCAATACGCTTGCTGGCGGGTACTGAATTACCTAAAAAGTAGTCTTTGAACTGCACCATACCCGAGTTGGTGAAGAGCAAACTGGGGTCATTTTTAAGTACCAAAGGAGCTGAGGGTACTAGTTTATGGCCTTTATTTTCAAAAAAATCAAGGAATTTACGTCTAATTGTAGCTGAATCCATTAAATCTAAAGGCATTTTAACTTTTTACACCCAGGTTTTTATCTATATTTATGGGTTCTAAACCCAGATAAACAGCAAAATTAATCCCATTGGGATCAATATGAAAGGAAACTATAAAATTCGATGTGCACCTTTTGCTGATGCTGATGGAATAGAACTGAACACGTTTATGAAGTAATGTCTACTACCAAGTTTAACTATAACCCCAAAACCCTACGTTACGAGCGCGTGAAGATTTCTTTCTTCAATGTGCTGATGACGGTTATTGGGTATCTCACTTTTGGGTTTATTTTTTTTGTTGGGTTGGTATTCCTTCAAAATCTGATCATTGAAACTCCTTCCGAAAAATATTTAAGAGCCGAAAACAAGGCCTTGGATCAACATAAAATGTTATTAACAGCCCAACTGGCTGAATCGAATCGTCAACTGGCTGAATTAAAGACCAAGGATGTTGCCCTTTATCAAAAGTTATTTGAAACAAATCTTTCAGAAGAATCAACACCGGTTTACCCCGAGCGTGAAGAATTATTATTAGCCGGTTCAGGTGACTTTGACGAGTCCGTTTATCAATTAAGTCAACGGTTCTCAGAGTTAATTCACTCTGCTAAAAAAAGTAGCTATTCTTTTCAAGCCGGGACTCATCTGGAGAGGAAAGACCTGAGCTATCTTTCAAACATCCCTTCCGTGGCACCTGTAGAAAATTTTGAAGTGAGTAAACTAGTTTCAGGCTATGGCGTTCGCATCAATCCCTTTCATAAAGGAAATTATCATCATGACGGAGTGGACATTGCCTCACCCCGAGGCACGGTTGTAAATACCACGGCCGGGGGTCAGATTTCTGTTGTAAAGAGAAGTGATCTGGTGGCTGGCTATGGAAATTATATTGAAGTTGACCACGGGGATGGATATGTGACCCGATACAGTCATCTGGAAGAAATTGTAGTGCGGCAAGGTCAAACGGTTAAGAAGGGTCAATCCATTGGGATTGTTGGCTCCAGCGGTGGGTCCATTGCGCCACACCTTCATTACGAGGTAATTAGAAATGGTATCAATTTAAATCCTATAAATTTTTTCATGGAAGGTATTGCCTCGGATCAATATGAAATTCTCGTGAACATCAGTAAAAAACAAAATCAATCACTCGATTAATGGCTAAGGTACGATATTCATATAATGAAGAAACCTGTCGCTATGAGCCAGTGGTAATCTCACCCAAAGTTGCAGGCCGCAGGATTCTTGTTTTTCTGGGAATATCTTTTCTTATCGGCATAGCGGGTTTGATTTATGTTAACACCAAGTATCCGCTTATTGATGAAATACTTCAGGCCAGCAGGAACGAGAAGTTAAAAACCGAGTGGAAAGTTCTTTACAAACAGTTGGAACGTACGTCCAGTCAATTGAGTACCCTCGAGCAAAACGATGATAATAATTACAGGGTTATCCTGGATCTGGAACCACTGGCCGAATCGCAACGCGAAGCCGGTGTGGGTGGTCGTGAAAAGGAAAGTGAGTCAATACCCTATCCGTTAATACGGACCGCTTACGAACAAGCTGAAAAACTTAAGAACCGCCTGGACATTGAGGCTCAGTCTTTGCAGCAATTAATGAATGAACTATCCCGAAAAGAAAAGATGTGGGCTTCGCGGCCTGCCATACAACCCGTTAGTAATAAAGATTTAACCCATCTGCACACCATATTCGGGTTACGGTTGCATCCGCTGCTCGGCTATGTAAGACCTCATAATGGTCTTGACTTTACTGCCCCTGCGGGTAGCCCTGTGTACGCTACGGGGGATGGACGGGTTGAGTATGCACAGTTTTCGACTTCGTATGGAAATGTAGTTTACATCGATCATGGATATCAGTTTGAAACAAGATACGCTCACCTTACCAGATTTATTGTAGCCAAAGGGCAGCGGGTTAAACGCGGTCAGGTTATTGGGTATGTGGGAAATACAGGTTTATCGGTATCTGCCCACCTTCACTATGAAGTTCTTTACAAAAACAATCCGATCAATCCGATCAATTTCTTTCAGCGCGACCTCAATAACAAAGAGTACGAAAAATTAATTGAGGTTGGCAGCATGTCGGCCAGTTCATTGGATTAATTCATTTCTTCTTTTCACTTTTAAGGCCTTCTCATTTTCTTTGCACCTAATAATATTTTCAGTATGGTAAAATATTGCCTCCTCTTTATTTATGTATCTAACCTGGCATTTGCCCAACAGTCAAAGAAAGATACCCTCACGATAATTGGTGTAGGGGATATTATGATGGGCAGCAATTATCCTAAGGAGGTGCTCCCGGCCAATTACGGGGGTGGGTTGATGGAAGATGTTAACGCCATTCTATCGGGTGCGGATATTACGATGGGCAACCTGGAGGGTGTGTTGCTTGATGAGGGCGGAACAGCTAAAACCTGCCGCGACCCGAAAGTTTGTTATGTATTCCGAAGTCCCGTAAGGTATGTACAAAATCTTGTTAATGCCGGCTTCGATATAATGAGTCTGGCGAACAACCATGCGGGTGATTTTGGCGAAACCGGAAGAAGAAGTAGTATGAAAACCTTGGAAGAGGCAGGCATTCATCATGCAGGTCAGGTAACCAACCCTTACTCGATCTTTGAAAAAGACGGAATCCGATATGGATTTACCGCCTTTGCACCTAACAGTGGATGTTTAAATATTAACGATTTGCAGGAAGCAGTAAAAATAGTGTCGTACTTAGATTCGCTTACCGACATCGTAATCGTATCCTTTCATGGCGGGGCCGAGGGTCCTCAGCATGAGCACGTGCCCCGCAAACACGAAATGTTTTACGGGGAAGACCGAGGAGATGTATATGAATTTTCACATACCCTAATTGATGCCGGTGCTGATATTATCTTTGGCCACGGACCGCACGTAACCCGGGCTGTTGAGGTGTATAAAGAACGATTCATTGCATATAGCATGGGAAATTTCTGTACCTACGGAGGCATCAATGTATCGGGGATAAATGGATGGGCGCCTATTATTAAGGTGTACACAAACAATCAGGGCAATTTTCTTAAGGCCCAAATCATTTCCACTATGCAAATGCCCCGATCGAAGGTAATGCTTGATTCACAAAACCAAGTTTTAAAGCGAATTAAGGAGTTAACAACCCAGGATTTTCCTGAATGCCCGCTGACTTTTGACGATTCCGGATGGGTATACTATTCCACAAATTGATGTGAATAGGTTGTAGATAAAATAAATTACCAACGTTGTTTCAGGTTTAAAGAATTGTTACTTTGCATGAAGATCATTTAAAAAAACGATCGACTTCAAGGCCCCACTGTCCCTCATGGCATATAAAGAAAAAGAAATTGAGAAGATATATTATTCGATCGGTGAAGTAGCCGAGATGTTTAATGTAGCCCCCTCCCTTATACGTTTCTGGGAGTCCGAATTTGAACTCATCCAACCCAAGAAAAATCGTAAAGGAAATCGTCAGTTCACGAAAGAGGACATTGATCATGTTCGCACCATCTATCATCTGGTAAAAGAAAAAGGATTTACCCTGCAAGGGGCTAAAGAGATGCTAAAGAATGATGGTCAATCGGTTCGTGATAAAATGGATTTGATGGACTCGCTCAAGAAAGTTCGTCAGTTTCTTGTTCAGATTCGCGAAAAACTTTAGTTCCAATTCTCAATTTTTTATTGAAGATTCTCTAAATTCAGAATTCGCTTTCTGAATATGGATCAAGAACGCCTTTCTTTTATTGCCCTGCACCTCACCCCTGGCATTGGTGATTTTTTGGTAAAGCAACTTGTTAGCTATTGCGGCTCCGCGCATGATGTATTTCAAACCCCAAAAGGAAAATTGCGGAAGATCCCAGGCATTGGCGATATCACGGTAGATGCAATTAAAAACGGAAATACATTCCGGGAAGCCGAGAAAGAATTAATAAAAGCGGAGAAAGAAGACACTGAAATATTATTCTACACGGACAAAAAGTATCCGCATCGGTTAAAAGGTATTGACGATGCTCCTGCTCTCCTTTATTATAAAGGGAATCAAAATCTTAATGTCTCAAAAATTGTAGGCATTGTTGGTACCCGACAAGCAACGGAATATGGAAAAGAAATTGTCGAAAGAATCTGTAAAGACCTTGTGCCTCATCAGGCGTTGATTGTAAGTGGCCTGGCCTACGGTATTGATATTCATGCACACAAGTTTGCATTGCAGTATGGACTTGCCACCCTTGGGGTAATGGGAAGTGGAATGGATATTATCTACCCCGCTGTCCATAAAGAAACAGCTAAGAAAATGATCAATCAGGGTGGGTTAATCACCGAAAATAAATTTGGTACGAAACCCGATGCGCATAATTTTCCAGCTCGTAATAGAATTATAGCGGGACTTTGCGATGCCTTACTTGTGGTTGAAGCAGCCGAAAAAGGAGGCGCTTTAATTACTGCTGATATTGCCAATAGTTATAACAAAGATGTATTTGCCGTTCCTGGAAATCTCGGACAAACCTATTCAGACGGGTGTAATAAATTAATAAAGATCAATAAAGCCAACCTGTTCACATCGGTAAAGGATCTTGAATATATTATGAACTGGACGGCCTCTATCGAAGGGACACAAACTTCTTTAGCGCTTACGCTCTTCGAACCCGAAGAACAAAAAGTACTGGCAATCCTTAAAAAAAGAAATACTCCGGTTATGATTGACGAGCTCAGCATTGCTTCCGATTTACCGCCCGGTGAGTTGGCTTCCCTTCTCCTCACCCTCGAATTCAAGAATGCGATAAAATCATTGCCTGGAAAAATGTATTCATTGCGATGAGGCTACTATTGAAATATCTCACTGGCCAGTATCAAAGCCTTCTCAAATTCCGACTTATTTAAATTCAAATCAGTTCCTTTTGATTCTAAAAAGGAAATAATCGATTCCGTTGCCATATTTCCAACTAATTCATCTTTTGCCATAGGACAGCCACCAAAACCCAGAATAGCCCCATCAAACCGCTGACAACCCGAACGGTACGCGGCTTCAATTTTTTCGAGCCGGGTAACAGGTGCCGAGTGCAGGTGAGCACCAAATTCAATCTTTGGAAAATGGCTTGTAAGATTGGTAAACAGATATTCTATCTGATCAGGTTGGGAAACACCGATGGTATCCGCTAAAGAAATAATCTCGACCCCAAGCGTGGCCAGAATATCAGTAAATTTTTCTACCACTTCGATATCATAAGGATCGCCATAAGGATTTCCAAAGCCCATGCTGATGTACACCACCAGTTTTTTACCAGACTTCTTACACAAATCTTGAATTTCATTAACCGCTTGCAAAGCTTCAACAATCGACTTGTTTGTATTCCGTTGCTGAAAAGTTTCTGAAATAGAAAGAGGAAAACCTAAAAACCGGATTTGATCAAACGAACAGGCTATTTCTGCGCCTCGGGTATTCGCAACAATTGCCAATAGTTTTGTTTGCGTGCCCGAAAGATCCAATCCGGCAAGTACCTCACTTGTATCCTGCATTTGAGGGATCGCCTTGGGTGAAACAAAACTGCCAAAGTCAAGTGTGTCAAAACCCACTTTGAGCAGCTGATTAATGTATGAGATTTTTTTCTCTGTGGGAACAAATGACTTCAGCCCTTGCATCGCATCCCGTGGGCACTCAATAATCTTCATTTAACAAAAATAGGTAACTATGCATCAAGGAAAAATACGTGCAATAATCGCCTATATCAACCATTTAACTGAAAATTAACTTCAATCTTCTTCAAGGATGAATTAACTTGTCGAGAGAATAAATTTTACACATGCCATTACCATCCTTTGGTGGTCCTTTGGGTTATAAAAGGGCCGCACATTTATTACACCGGGCTACCTGTGGCCCAACCAAACTGCAAATTGATTCGTTTGCCACTCTTACTGCAAGCCAGGCAATTCCACTTCTGTTTCAGCAACCTCTGCCAGATCCTGTATTGCCCGTTGATCCAGAAACCGGAGCGGAATGGGTGCTTACCGGAACTACTGATGCAAACAGTGGAGACAGCGACTTACAGGAGTTTTTCAAAGGCTGGTTTATAAGTCAGATGGTGGGAACAGGTATACCTGCCAATAATTATCTGGCATATGCAACCCGCGAAAAAATTGTTTTCTTCCTGCATTCGATTTTTACAACCATCCAATCAAAAGTGGATAATAGCCGGTCCTTATACTTTCAGAATCAGCTCTATAGAAAGTTTGCTTTTGATAAAACGCTTCCTGTTGAATTTAACATAAAAACCCTCATTAAGAAGGTCAGTGTAGATAACGCCATGCTTCGATTGCTTGATGGCAATCTGAATGTAAATGGAAGTGTTAATGAAAATTATGGGCGGGAATTGCTGGAACTATATACTATAGGTCGCGGGTTGGAAGGAACCTTGCCTCCGGCCACCATCCCCGGAGATTACTTCAATTTTACAGAACAAGATGTGCGTGCAGCAGCCCGGGTATTGTCTGGCTGGGAGTTAGACACCAGCTTTTCAACATTTGATCCGGATGTGATTCTATACCTTACAGGAACAACCCAATTGCCCAGAGGGAAAGTGAGGGGGAGTGTAACCCATGCTAACGCCCATGATAATACAGTGAAGCAATTCAGCGATCGGTTCAGTAACGCTACTATTCAGCCGGATCCTCTCCTTTTAGCAGGTTCAAATGCAACTGAGGCCAGTGCGCAGGATGAGATTGATCAATTAATTGAATTGATCTATTCAAAGCCTGAAACAGCGCGCAACTTTTGCCGCAGAATATACAGGTACTACGTCTATCACGAAATAACCCAGGCCATTGACGATACCATCATCGCAGAAATGGCGAATACATTTTCTTCCAATGGCTACAAGATTCAACCGGTGTTGGAAGATCTTTTTCAAAGTCAGCATTTTTATGATGCCGCTGCAGGTGTAAATGATGATGCATTCGGAGGCATAATCAAATCTCCCCTGGATCTTTTGGTAGGAACACTTCGGATGTTCAACATTCAATTACCTGATCCGGTAGCCTCGGCCGCCACCTTCTACGAAAAAACAGGTGAGCTAATTGGAAACCTGGAGGATATGGGGATGCATTTTTATGAGCCGTTCGATGTGGCCGGGTACGATGCGTATCATCAGTTCCCTATTTACCATCGAAGTTGGATTTCAACCAACTATCTTATTCGCAGGTATGAGTTTATCCGGAAAATTATTTCGGATAATCAAGCCATGCCGGGTGCATTAAAGGTGGATGTCGTTGCCTTTGTACAGGCGAACATTAGCAATGCCACAGCTTCCGATGCGCGGGCGCTAATTATGGAGTTGGCAAAATATTTTCTACCAGTAACAGATAACCTGACGTTCGATCCCGCCCTGGACGATGCTTCAGGTCTCACCGCTGAACGGTTGAATTATTTTTTGACTGCCTTTTTGAAGTCACCGCAAATCGATGCCGATCCGGAAGGTGCCTGGGCTTTCCGCTGGAATAATCCAGTAGACATGGAAGTGGTAAGAAGACAATTGGAGAGCCTCTTCAACGCCATGCTTCAATCACCTGAATATCAACTTTATTAATTTATCGAATGAGACGCAGACAATTTATAAAGAAACTATCGCTGGCCGCAGTACCCATTACGCTGGGCGGCATACCCATTCGATTGATGGCCGAAAATTCGCTTACGCGGATGGCCGAACAAAGCACCAACGACCGGGTGTTGATTATTTTGCAAATGCATGGTGGGAACGATGGCCTTAATAGCATCATTCCTGTAGAAGCGTATGATCTTTATTATCAATGGCGAGCCAACATTGCCATTCCGGCAAAAAATAGTTTGCGCAAAATGATACCCTTGGACAGTACGCTGCCTTCGCAGGCACAAGTGGGCTTGCATCCGGATATGATTGCTATGAAGGATTTGTATGACCGCGGACGAATGACCGTAGTTCAGGGTGTATCCTACAAAAACAATAATGGTTCTCACTTCAGGGGCCGCGACATCTCTTTTATGGGCGGTGGTTTTGACGATTACTTCTCATCCGGTTGGGTGGGCCGATATCTTCAACAGGAATTTGAACCAAAAGTTTATCCGGATGACTTTCCGAATAGTGAAATGAAGGATCCGCTTGCCATTGAAATGGGAAGTGATGTTTCTCTTATTTTTCATCAGCAGGGAAATATTCCAACGTCTATCTCGCTAAACAACCCTGAAAGTTTTGCCCGTTTGGTTGGTGAACTGGAAGGCTTTGTTGATCAGGGTATTGATCCGCGTGGCAAGCCGCCCACCGCGCTTGATAATTCTTCCTATGGAAGAGAACTCAACTGGATTTTAGGTCTGGAAGATAAATCGCAAGACTATGCCGAGCGTTTATATGACGTTTACAAAGCGGCCTCCCCCACATCCGTTACGTATCCGGAACGATATCCCTTCAACGCCCCCAAGGGCAGCATGCGAAATGGTCTTACTCCGCAACTGCAATTAATTGCCCGCTTGTTGGATGGCGGTGGCCCCGGACTTGGTGTAAAGACAAAAGTATTTCTTGTAAAAATGGGTGGCTTTGATACCCATGCTGAGCAGGTGGAAAGTTATGACCCAACGATGGGGCAACATGCCGCGCTCATGTATCATATCTCTTCGGCTATGAAAGCATTTCAGGATGACTTAAAAGCAAGGGGGCTGGAGGATAGAGTACTTACCGTAACAACCTCAGAGTTTGGAAGACGCGTGCGTGCCAACGGCAGTTATGGAACCGACCATGGCACAGGCGCTCCGGTAATGATTTTTGGTAAGGGCGTTCAGCCGGGAGTGGTTGGGGTTGTGCCTGATCTCAACAAACAAAATGTAGAAATGCAATTTGATTACCGGCAGGTTTATGCAAACCTGCTGCGCGATTGGATGCTGGTAGATGAGGCCAAAATAAACACCGATATTTTCTTTAAGGATTTCATTAATGGCCCCAAAGAAGATGGTACCGGTAATTATGAACCGTTGCCCTTGGCTACGCAGGTAATTTCTGGCGTGCAGGAAAATTTTATCAATGCCCGATTCGCGCTGGAGGATTGCTTCCCCAATCCGGCTACAGAGTTTACAACTATTAAATTCAGAACTAATACAACCAATCTGGTAAATTTAACTCTTATCAGCAATCAGGGTAGTACAATCAAAACCCTGCTGAATGAAGAACGACCGGAGGGAGAGCATTTAGTTCGGGCCTATGTAGGGGATTTGCCTACGGGGGTTTATTTTTATCAATTAAAAACTTCCTTCTTCACCCAAACCAAAAAACTGGTTGTTACCCGTTAACCCATGAAGAAAATTTTTACTGCAATACTCTTATTTGGTTTTGTTGTTTCGGCTACAGCCCAATACAAGCGCAAACCAGGGGGCATAGCCTCCAAACCCAATCAGCAAAGTAAATTTTTGGAAATGCAATGGTGGCTTGGTTTTAAAGCCGGCACGAATCTTACAGAAGCTGTACCCATTAAGCGCTACACGATTATGACGCCCACCAATTATGCAGTGGCTCTAACGGATAAGTCCTATGAATCTTTTAATAAAGCGGGAAGTCAGGCAAGTATTGAAATTACCTTTTACTATAAAGGTTTTTCGTTTAGTACACAGCCAACCTATCGGAACAGCCGCTTTGTATATTCAAATCAATACGAGTGGGTTAATTCAGAGAATCCATCCGAAAGTCTTCTACTTCAATACAACCAGGAACAAAAACTTGACTATGCTGATTTCCCGTTGCTTGTCAAGTATGATCTTTTAAGAAGCAAGTTCAGGCCTTACATTCAGGCAGGGATATTCTATTCTTTGTTGATTAATGCTAATAAATCGGTCAAGGTTTCCGGAACGGATTATGCATCCGGTGGCACCAATCAATTTGCCAATCAGGAAATTATTGTAGGTGCCAAAGATCTGTTTACCAACTATTGGGGTATTATGGGTGGCCTTGGGGCCGATTATAACCTGGGCAATGTGCGGCTAACACTGGACGCATCGTACTGGAAAGGTATGAGTAATATCACCCATGTTAACAACCGGTTCGGAAATGATCGATTGTCGGGAATAGGCGATGCACAGGACGATCTTGATTTAAATAATATAGTTATATCAGCCGGTGTTCTATTTCCCATGCGCTACCTGAGCAGTGATTTCAAAACTTTAGATCGTTAAGTCTATGCGTGTTTTATTGCCAATTTTTGTTTTCGGAGTTTGCTTATTTACATC
>JAEUUB010000695.1 GCA_016787745.1 Cyclobacteriaceae bacterium | reverse complement strand
TGTTCATACGCTGGGCTCTGAAGAGAAGGATGTTCAACTCACGCAAGGATTTCAAGACTATCAATCAGCCGATTGGTCACCGGATGGCAAAACCATTATATGCCATTCAAAGATTTATAAGATTCATCCGGATCGCGAGCGCGAGAACGATTTATGGAAGATAGACGTTGCCACGAAAACGGCCCGGGAATTTTTAACATGGCCCGGATACAGCGTTTCAAACCCCTCATACTCGACCGATGGTGGTACGCTTTCGTTTTATGCTACCCCTATTGAAAACCGACATGCCACGCAAAATCAATTAGCCGTTGTTTCCGCTTCGGGGGGTAAGCCTACAATTCTTACTACCACCTTCGACCGCGACATCAGTGGGCATGCCTGGTCTGCCGATAGCAAGACGATTTATTTCTTATCCCAAACGGAAGGGGATATCCCGTTATTTAGTGTGCCGGCCAAGGGAGGAACCATTTCGAAAATTTTTGGAAACGACAGTGGCATAAATGATTTTGATTTACAAGGAGACAAAGTTGTGTTTGCCCTTACCGAAACAAAAAATCCATGGGAGGTGTACTTACTAAACCTAAAAGATAAGTCTACCCGGCAACTTACCCGGTTAAACGAAGAGTGGCTGAAGGACAAACTCATTAGTTATCCTAAAGAATATTTCTTCAATCGGCCCGATGGAGTAAAAATTCAGTATTGGGTTCAGGAGCCTGTGGGGAGAAAGGAAGGAATGTTATATCCAACCATTCTTAACATTCATGGTGGACCTTCTGCCATGTGGGGGCCTGGTATTTTTTCCATGTGGCATGAATATCAATTGGAAAACAGTTGGGGCTATGGGTTGGTTTATTGCAATCCCAGAGGGAGTGGCGGTTATGGCGATGCATTTAAGAAAGGGAATTTTAAGGACTGGGGTTCAGGTCCTGCCGGAGATATTCTAGCCTCGCTGGAGGAGGCCATGAAGAAGCACTCCTGGATTGACAAAGATCAATTGTTTGTTGAAGGAGGAAGTTATGCGGGCTACATGGTGGCCTGGATTGTTGGCCACGACAATCGGTTTAAAGCAGCTAATGCCCAACGGGGCGTATATGAATTAACCACTTTTATGGGCGAAGGAAATGCATATAATTTAGTGCCCGATCATTTTGGAGGGTATCCGTGGCAAAAGGAAACGAAGGCATTGTTAGATGCAGAGTCGCCCCTTACTTACGTGGATAAAATAAATACGCCTTTGTTAATTATACATGGCGATCAGGATTTAAGAACGGGCGTAATACAGTCGGAGATGCTTTATAAAAGCCTAAAAATTTTAAATAAGCCGGTAGAGTATATCCGATATCCTAAAGAAGGTCACGAGTTAACGCGCAGTGGTAACCCCGGCCGGATGATGGATCACATGTTGCGCGTGATTGAATTTTTTGAACGCTATACAAAACATCCCGAACAGGCACCGGCTACCGTGAAGTAACATCCGATCATTTTTTTAATTCTGTATGAGATTTTTAAAACAAACCTATAAAACATGATAATAGAAGTTAACACCGACAGGCACATTGAAGGGAGCGAAAGACTCATTGCGTATTGTAAATCAACTCTGGAGGCTGAACTGGACCGTTTCAGCGAATACATTACCCGTATTGACGTGCATTTTAGTGATCAAAATGGTGAGAAGGGTGGCGATAATGACAAGCGCTGTCTTATTGAAACAAAATTAAAGGGGTTAAAGCCGATAACGGCTAGCAACCATGCCTCTTCTATTGATGATGCCTTAAGCGGGGCTATCGATAAGATGGTTACCGTGCTGAATACTACACTAGACAAACTGCGTGGCAGATAAGTAGTTTAAGAGTGATTTTGCGGATTAAACAAAAAACCCGATGTATTGATGAAGTATTACTTTTTATTTTCCTTTCCCACCTTCATTTTGGACAGAGTAAAAAGGACAAAAAATACTATCTCAAAATTGACAAAGCAATTTTAGACAATTTTAAAGAAGCAGCACCAGGTTGTGCTGTACTGATTGCTAAAGAAGGAAAGATTATTCTTGAAAAGGTTATGGAACTGCAAACCTTGAGTTAGATGTAGCAATGAAATCAGAAATGGTTTTTTGAATAGGTTCTATCACTAAACAGTTCTCAGCAATTGTTTCAAACCATTTCAAATATTGCATTAGAAAGTAACAGCGATGAATTAAAAACCGAAATAAAGCTTAGTTCGAAAACAATAAACAGTTATTTGGGCTTGTATATCTACTCCACGTAAAGCACCAGTCCTTTCAAATATTCCCCTTCGGGGTGATAGAGAGAGACGGGGTGATCGGCTGGCTGCGTTAACCGATGCAGCACTTTAACATGGCGGCCAACCTGAATAGCCGCTGAGACAACAGTATCATAAAACAGTTGTCGATCCACCACCTGCGAGCAGGAGAAGGTGAAAATAATTCCGCCTGCTTTAATCATTTTTATTGCCTCTGCATTTAAGCGCTGGTATCCCTTCATAGCCTGATGCCGCGCCTCTTTGTGTTTGGCGAAAGCAGGTGGGTCAAGAATAATCAGATCGTATACATCTTTTTTGTCTTTTATATAATCAAACGTGTCGGCAGTAAAGCATTCGTGTGTAGAAGAATCAAATCCATTTAACGATAAATTTTTTCGGGTTAACACAATGGCTTTTTCCGAAGCATCCACTGAATGAACAAGCTTTGCTCCATTTTGAAGCGCATAAACGGAAAACCCTCCGGTATAACAAAAAGTATTTAACACAGTTTTTCCAACGGCCAATTCACCCAGTAGTTTTCTATTCTCCCGCTGATCAAGAAAAAATCCGGTCTTCTGACCTTCCTCCCAATCCACAAAAAACCGGTTCCCATGTTCCATTACACTGTGAGGTACTGCGGCCATTCCCAACAGATAACCACTTTCGGTTTTTTCGGTAAGTGATTTATAATACACGGCCGATAGATTAAATTGCTTATCAGCCAATGTATCTTTAATTGCCTCTGCAATAATATTTTTGTCCTGCTCCATGCCTGCTGAGTGCGCCTGAATAATGGCCACATCGTGATACATGTCAACAATTAATCCGGGTAACCCATCGCCCTCGCCATGGATCAACCGATACGAATTAGTGAATTCTGAAATAATCTGTGTATCCAAACGCTGCGCGAGAGCGTGTTTTATTTTATCCTTGTAAATAGTAGTAGTAGGAGGCGTTAGGCCAAAGGCAATAACACGCACTGTTATTGTTCCTTTTTGATAATGACCATACCCCAGCGTTGCTTTTGCCGCTTGTACCTCTACCCAGTCTCCATCCTGCAATTCTCCGGATATGGAATGAATGGCTCCCGAAAAGATCCAGGGATGAAATCTCTTTATAGAATGATCCCGGCCTTGTTTTAAGTTTATGATGCCTTTAATTTTCACAGGGTATTTAGTAATGTTCGCTTGACAAAAAGTAAAGTTACTTAATATATTT
>JAEUUB010000676.1 GCA_016787745.1 Cyclobacteriaceae bacterium | reverse complement strand
GAACGGCCACCTTCATAGCCGACTGCACGCATATCGCCTCTGCGCTCAAACACAGAAACCTGATAGCCACGCTTCGAAAAATAAATAGCCAGCAAGGATCCTACTAAACCTGCTCCTACTAGGGCAACCTTCTTCTCACTCATTTTAATGCTTTTCTAAAAATCTCACTGAATATAAAAACTTCCTCAAAGGTATTATACATAGGCACCGGAGCCACACGAATTACATCGGGCTCACGCCAATCCGCAATCACACCACTTTTAGTTAGCTGATTAAAAACTTTCTTACCATTCTTCCTCATTAAAATAGAAAGCTGACAACCTCTGTCTTTTGAATGATTAGGTGTAATGATTAAAAAATAATCCGAATAAGAATCAATTGACGTTAAGAGATGTTCAAGAAAGTCCGTGAGTTGGATACTTTTCCTGCGCAAATTTTTGATTCCCGCTTCTTCAAACAACTCTAAAGAAGCCAATTGAGCAGCGCCTGACAAAACAGGGAAATTTGAAAGTTGCCAGCCATCCACTCCTGGCATGGGTTTAAATCCTTTCTTCATTTGGAAGCGTGCCTTCTCATCGTGTCCCCACCAACCTGCCAATCGTGGCAACGTAAAGTTTTTTGCATGTTTTTCGTGTACAAATGCTCCGGCTATTCCACCCGGTCCAGAGTTCAGATATTTGTAACCACACCACACGGCAAAGTCAACTCCATGTGCATGAAGCGACATGGGCACGTTGCCCATTGCATGCGCTAAATCAAATCCTACAAAGGCACCGGCAGCATGCCCGGCTTTTGTTATTTCTTGTATATTGAAAAATTGACCCGAGTAATATTGAACTGCGCCAAAAATAACCAACGCTAACTCATCACGATGATTATGAATTGCTTGTAGAATATCCTCTGTACGTAATGTAAACTCTCCGGGTCTTGGCTTTAGTTCAATTAATCCTTCTGAGGGATCAATGCCATGAAGTTTTAATTGCGATTCGAATGCGTATTGATCAGAAGAAAACGCTCCCGCTTCCGTAATGATTTTAAATCTTCTCTTCGTTGGCTGATAAAAAGTAGCCATCATTAAATGAAGATTTACGGTGAGTTGGTTCATGGCAACCACCTCCGTTGGTTTTGCTCCCACCAACCGAGCCAATGCTTTCTTACTAAACTTGTGATAATATAACCACGGTCGTTTAGCGTGTACATGACCCTCCACCCCCAAATCTGCCCAGTCGTTTAATTCCTGAGCAATAGATTGCTTAACAGATTTCGGCTGCAAGCCCAGCGAGTTGCCTGTAAAATAAATGGCCGTCTTTCCTTTTACTTCAGGAAGATGAAATTGTTTTCGAAATGATTTTAGAGAATCCTGACGATCAAGTTGCTTGGCGAAGGCCAGCGAGTTTTCAAATTTCATTACATGTTGATCTTCCACAGATTAAACAAATCTCTTATCAGCCTCCATTACCGTTCCACATTTTTTACAGGTTCGGAATTCTGTTGAGCCATAAAATTCGCGGAAGCGTGGAAGAAAATCCTTTTCAATATTATCTAAATGAAATTTATACTCATGCAGCTTGTTGTTACACTTATCACAAAACCAAATCAATCCATCTAGCGTCTCCTGT
>JAEUUB010000642.1 GCA_016787745.1 Cyclobacteriaceae bacterium | reverse complement strand
ATGGATAAGGAAGCAAACCCGATGGATTATTTTAATCTGATCGATAAAAGTGTTCGTAAATTGGATTCTTTTATTCGCGATATCATCGATTTCTCCCGCAACGCACGCCTGGAAATTGAACCCAACCGCGTTGAGTTTGAGCCATTGATAAAAGACATTTTTGAAGATGTGCACTTTCTGGAGAACTATTCAAAATTCCGTCAGTCGGTACTCATTCATACCCGCAAAGACTTTCAAAGTGATAGTAAACGAATCAGGATTATACTCAGTAATTTGATTTCAAACGCCATTAAGCATCATCTTGAAAGAGAAAATATTACTCCTGAAGTGATAATCGAAATTAAAGACAGCGGGAAAGGAGTAAACATTACAGTAAAAGATAATGGCCCGGGCATTGAAGAAAAATATCTTCAAAACATTTTTAAAATGTTCTTTCGGGCCACGGATCGTACCCCCGGATCAGGGTTAGGATTATACATCGTAGAGGAAACCGTCACTAAGTTAAAGGGTACTATTACGGTAAGTTCGGTGATTGATCAAGGTACAACCTTTACGGTGTTCCTGCCTAACCTTCACAAATAAGAACTGATTGTTTTTGTTTATCGCCTTCCCCTGGCATAATTTACAACTCCATCCATATACCCAGCTAAATCAAACTAAATCGGTAAGCCTGGAAAATATCCCTCTTTTCGGGGAGAAAAATTCCTGGAATTTTGCTGAATTTTATTCCTGTAAAGGATAATCAAAAACTTGAGTCGCCAAGGAGTGACATTGATGTATTTAGGTTTCTGGAGTGGGTTTCTAAACAGACTTTGCATGAGGTTGGGATTGCGGTTTCAGTATTTAACGCTCTCATTTCTGGTGGGTGCTGCCATTTTCTCTTTTGGCCAACCACTTTCTGGAACGTATACAGTGGGTGTAACTGGAAACTACGTTACTTTGGCATCAGCCGTTAATGATGTTGTTACCAGGGGGGTTAGCGCACCCGTAACCTTCAAGATTAAGACGGGAACCTATACCGAGCAGGTTACTATTAATGC
>JAEUUB010000627.1 GCA_016787745.1 Cyclobacteriaceae bacterium | reverse complement strand
TCTGGGTTATCAATATTCCTATAAGTATTTTTCGATTGCAAAAACCAGAATGCTTCAGGCGGGTGTTCGGTTGGCCGGATTGCTAAACCAGATTTACGGATAGTTGAAGCACGATTTGAGATTTACGCGGAATCTCATGTTAGATGCGCTGAACTTGGGATTGAATCAGCCTTCATCAACTTTTAATGTACTTCCGCCACCACCATTGAAAAACAAGTAATCCCCAAATTCGAGCATGTACGTCTTGTGGATTCGATGACATCAACTGAATCTTAAGTTTTTCAATTTGTGGATATTCGAAAATTCCCTGTTCGCGAATCATTTTTTCTGAAAGCAAATCATCCACGATCCAGGATTTCAATTCCTTCCGAAACCATTTTAACAACGGAACTTCAAACCCTTTTTTCGGTCGGTTATAAAGCTCCTTGGGCAATACATCGCGAAAGGCATCTTGTAAGATTCGTTTGCGTATGGAACGGGTGATTTTAAAATCATCTGGAAGACTGAAAATAAAATTAACCAACCGGTAATCCAGAAAAGGTACGCGTACCTCCAGGCCATGTGCCATGCTCATAAGGTCTACCTTGGTAAGCATGTCGTTGGGTAATACCAGATTTACATCCGTTAGTAAAATCTCGCGCAACGATTCGGCTTTAGAAATAGCCTTCAACAAATCTTCCTTTCGGTTTTGATAATCTTGCTGTTGAAATTTTTCTTTGGATTGATTTGAGAGCAACGCGAAGGCATCTGTTTCCTTTGCGAAACCGGCCCATTGCCAATACCGTTCCTGACTGGTAAGTTTCATGCCCTCGGCAAAACGAGTGAGTTGACGAAACCGGTTACTGAATGTGCCATTTCTTGATTGGGGTAATGTTTTCCACAAAGGTTCAAGTAAACGGATCAGATTTTCCTGCCAGCCTTTGTTCATTATTCGATAAAAGGCCGCGTGTTTATTGTAGCCGCCCAACAACTCATCGGCTCCGTCTCCCGATAAAGCAACGGTTGCATGCTTGCGGGTTACTTTACTTAGTATAAAAACATTTAGGGCAGATGAGTCGGCAAATGGTTCATCTATATAATCGAGTGCCTGATGGAGATGAGCCAGTAAATCATCATTTGTTAAGGAAAAAACCGTGTGATTGGTTTTAAGGTGATCGGCCACTCGCTTGGCATACTGTGTTTCGTCAAAGAATTTCTCATCTTTAAAACCTATTGAAAAAGTATGAAGATCGGGTTTATGCCGGGCTGCCAGGGTTGTGATAACCGATGAATCAATTCCACCACTCAGAAAACATCCAAGCGGTACATCTGATATTAGTCTTCTTTTTACTGAATCA
>JAEUUB010000564.1 GCA_016787745.1 Cyclobacteriaceae bacterium | reverse complement strand
TTATTTATTCATTCCCGATATCGACAAATGGGCAAAGTGGTCGCGAAATATTGTGGATGAGGTTAGGTCAGTTGATATCGCTTTATTGGATGCGACATTTTACACCGCTTCCGAATTACCTGATCGTGACGTAAAAGAAGTGCCCCATCCTTACGTTGAAGAGACTGCAGCGTTATTTGAGGGGAGGCCCGACCTTCAAAAGAAAATTTATTTCATCCATTTCAACCATACCAATCCCCTGCTTTGGAGTGAAGAAGCAAGAAATAATTTACGTGCCAGGGGATTTCAGGTGGCCGAAAAAGAAATGATACTGAGGTAGTGGCTCAAATTTTAGTTACCCGAAATTAATTTTCTTGAATAAAAAAGCTCGTCCCAAACGGTTAGTGCAGGTTTAGCCTGAAGGGTAATATCCACGAGTCCCAGACTGGCAAAATATACGATTGAGGATGGGGTTGAGGCAGGAAGCGCGGCCACATCAAGATCGGTAAACAACAATTGAAAAACCGCAATAGCTTTTACTTCATCCAACAAATAAGTATGGTGTAAAAAATAATCACGCTGCATTTCTAATGAACTGGTAAATGTAATGCCTCCGGTATTGACCGAGGAAGAAGCCCAGCCACCCTCAGTTACAAAAACGGAAAAATTTTTGCCCTTTGTCAGGCGGGCATAATAATCAACAGGAATCTCAGTTGGATTTTTATACCCAAAGTAAGGATAGGAGGATAGTCCTAATTCTGTGAGAAATGGAAAATCGATAAAATCCTGATCGATTCCCTGGTATACCCCGCCACCTAATTTTCCCCAGGCGTGATCGACTTGTACACTTATACTCAGAGGAACGGAAGGATTACGCGTGCGTATAGCCTGGGCTGTGTTATTTGCAGCACTCTTTACCCCCTGATAAATAGTTGAAACCGCTGCATCGCGAATAAGATTTGTTTCCAATGCCAGGCCAAGGTGGTCGGGTTTTAAAATGCTGTCCATGGCGATAGCAAATTTTTGATAAAGCAATTGCATATCCGGATCGGCAATACTTTTACCCACGGCCTGTAAGGCAAGCGCATCGCTGGCTCGGTCAAGTCCGTTTTGTGGATCAATGTATATCCACAGCTTAAAGTTTTTGCCACGGTAAAAATTAACAAGATCCTTGTAATGGGCGATTATATAATCATTTACAGATGTGCCTGCCAGCAGTTCTTCCCAGGGTACTTCGGTTGTAATCATGGCCGCATCGGCACGTTG
>JAEUUB010000553.1 GCA_016787745.1 Cyclobacteriaceae bacterium | reverse complement strand
AACCAGACCGATGGTTCCATCTTTCTGAAAATTCACTACGTAGAGATTTCCACCCTTATCAACATTAGGGCCTTCAATGTTTTCAGAGAATAAATTTTCGGCTGTTAAATCACGGGCAACATACGGTTGTGCCAGGCCGGTTAGAATAATTGTAATACAAAATTGAGTGAGAATTATTTTTCTCATGTTGTTTTACCTGCTTTGTGACCTTTCACGGCATAGTAGACAATAAAGAGGTAACAGGGCACCATGATCCAATATGCTTGTTTGAAACTATAGAATAAGACTAGCTTGCCGTGAATGAGTGGAATAATCGCCCCTCCTGCAATAGCCATGATGAGAAGAGCAGACCCGATTTTTGTAAACTTACCCAACCCCGCGATGGACAATGGAAAAATAGCAGGCCACATCAATGAATTAGCTAAACCCAGTAAAGCGATAAAGGCAACTGAAACATAGCCATCGGTTGTTACTGCACCTAATGTAAATGCGACCCCTAGCCATGCACATATCTTTAATGCAGTTGATTGAGATAAGTATTTTGGTATTGCAATTATTCCAATTACGTATCCGACCAGCATGCAAACAAGGGTTGCTTGTGTAAAGTATCGGGCAGTAGCTAGTTCAATCCCAAGTGATTTTCCATAGCTTATAATGGTGTCTCCGGCTAATACTTCTACACCCACATAAAGAAAGAGGGTAATCACACCCAATACCAGGTGGGGAAACTGAAATACACTTGACTTATCTGTATGGCTGGAGTTAGCTGAATCGGCATCGCCACTGTCATCAATATCTGGCAGCGATGAAAACAGAATGGCTATAGCCAGCACTACCAATACACCCGAGATAATAATATAAGGTACGATAACCCGGCCGGCAAGTTCATCCAGTGTTGCATTTTTTGCGGCAAGATCCATCGTTTTTAAACTTACCTCTAAGGTATCAGCATCGCTTAAAGCAATGGATCCAAAAATTAAACCCGCAAGAATACCGGCCACTTTATTGCAGATACCCATGATGCTGATACGGGTAGCGGCACTTTCTATAGGGCCGATTATGGTGGCGTATGGATTTGATGCCGTTTGTAGCAAAGCCAAACCAGTTCCAATAATGAACAGACCTACTAAAAAGAGATCAAAGTTTCGGTTTTGGGCGGCCGGCACAAAAATGATCGCGCCAATGGCCATAATGAATAACCCCACGGACATTCCTTTTTTATAGCCGGTCTTCTTTAAGACAAGAGAAGACGGAATAGCCATAACCGTATAAGCAATAAAAAAAGCGGTAACCACCAGATACGATTGAAAATCTGTTTCTAGTTCGCATGCAATTTTTAAATAGGGGATTAATGTCCCGTTAATCCACGTTACAAAACCGAAAATGAAGAAGAGGATGCCAATAATCGTGATTGACATGATATAACTGGAGGGTTTTGTTTGAGTCATGGATAGGTAGGTTAGGCTTTAAGGGGTAAACTTCTATTTTTGCACAAGCATAAAATATCAGGTAATTACTCACTTTTAATTTACTCAAGCAAATTGAAAAAAGACCAAAAACTTTCTTTACTGGTAATGGCTGCAGGCATGGGCAGCCGCTATGGCGGAATCAAACAAATTGATGGCTTTGGCCCCAATGGGGAAACCATCATGGACTATTCTTTATATGATGCCATCCGGGCTGGCTTCACCCAAATTGTATTTATTGTCCGCGAGGAGATTAAAGAAACGGTAAAAGAAATCTTTCTTCCAAAGCTTCAGGGCAAGGCGGAAGTCCATTTTATTGTGCAGTCATTAGATAAATACGTGCCTGCAGAATTTCAACCCGTGGAACGTAAAAAACCCTGGGGCACAACGCATGCCATGCTGTGTGGTGCCGAAGTTATTGATGGGCCTTTTGCGGTTATCAATGCCGATGATTTTTAC
>JAEUUB010000530.1 GCA_016787745.1 Cyclobacteriaceae bacterium | reverse complement strand
GCACCGAAGGCTATGGCATTGGCAATGGCTGCAAAAAACAGAAATAAAGTAGTGCCTGCTACTTTGGAATGAAATCCATCTTTGAAATCAGAAAGATAATGCGGTGCCCTTCGTTTGATATCATTGGTAATGCCACCAAAGAGCCGCCCCGTCCATTGAAGTCCTTCATCTGTTTCATTTGTCTTACTCATCTTATTTCCTTTACCAGTTCTAAAAAATTCTAATAGCATCCATTGCATTGAATGCTGTTCAAGTTACGGACTATTCGTTCAACATTAAGGTTTGATGCTTTTATTTGACACCGCTCATGGAATCTTTAGTAAAAGAATTCCGATTGTTTCCTTTTTCACGTAGAGTTACTCGCTTCGAGAAATCTGCGCATCTCCTTTCCTAGGAGTCTCCGTGAGCGTTGGATGAAGAGGAGCAGGGACTCCGCGCTGATAGAAAATCAATCAACAAATAGATGCTGGTATAGTTCCCTTAAAGCGCAGAGATCCGAAGTGGAAGCTCAGAGTTGGACCACATTCATACAACCCATGGAAAGGAAATGGTGAACCAACCTCATTATTTGATTCACACTCGATACCAAGGAATTTAAAAACAAAAAAGCTTCCAGATTTCTGGAAGCTTTTTGTACCTCAGGCCGGAATCGAACCGGCACACCTTACGGTACACGATTTTGAGTCGTGCGCGTCTACCAGTTCCGCCACTAAGGCATTATAAGGTTAAATCCCGCTCATTCTTGCCTGTTAAAGCCTGGTAGTATCAAACGGGGATGCAAATATGAGCAAACTTTGAATTTTTAACAATTCAGAGTTCTATAAATTTCTCTAACGAAAAGGCTTGCGTCCGTTCCGAAAACAAAGTCTTTACCCGGCCCCATACGCTACCAAATAGTTCTGATTTTCGATATTTCTCCAGATCGGTTTCATCTTGCCAGTGGCTTAACGTAGTGTAGGTATTCACATCTTCAACATCTTTTAATAATTGAAGGTGCAAACACCCAGGAAAATTCCGAATTGCTTCTTTGTGTTGATTAAAAATCTCGAGAAACTCCTGCACACCAGCTTCCGTAAAATGCATTCTTACAATTCGGATAATCATAGAATAGTATTTAGTTAGTAGTATTGAGTCCTGAGGGCTACTAATGACTAGCTATTCAGGACCTGTTACTATGCTTCATCAAACGTGATATTCACCGGACTGTCATATTGCAAGCCCAATAATTCGCTGGCATTACCTTTATAAATCCCAATCTCCAATAATTCCTGGCTGTTAAAAATCAAAAAACAATCGCCCTGCTCGGTTTGAAAATAATTGGTATGAATGCGCCTGAACTTTTCGCCACCAAACTGAATGGTATAGGGGCGATCTTTCGTGAGAATATCAAAGTCTTTTTTGGAAATGTTGGTGATCAGGTTTCCATACGTATCGACCCGTAACACATGGCCCGCAATAATTCGTTTGGTTGCCTTAACCTGCCGGTTCATCATTTTGCGGTAAGAAGCTACCGGGGTGCCGAGTGTAGTAATGGCTACTCCGCTGGCAAGCCGGGCGGCCGCGGGTGCAAAAATATCTTTTTCAGGAAAAGTGGTTTCGATTGGGTTTACGGCATTAAGTTGTACCGCTTGCTGATGATTCTGGTCGCTAATCAAACCAAACAAACCATTATCCACGCCCACAAAGAAATGATCTTCCAGTTGGAGGGCAAGAAAAATATCATCGCGGTTGCCCGTAGAGTCTACACCTACCAGGTGCACCGTGCCGTTGGGAAAATCGCGAAACACAGATTTAAGAACGTAGGCGCCATGTGCTATATCGCAGGCGGCAATGGAATGACTGATATCGATCAGGTTAAGACCGGGATTGATGCTTAAAATTTTGGCCTTCATAGCCCCCACATAGTAGTCGCTGTTTCCGCTGTCTGTAAGAAGGGTAATGATGGCCATGCGTGAACTTTAAACCTGCCTCGTGTTTTTGGCTTGGGCCGGATTTGATTACTTTTATGTTCAAAAATAATTTATTTCAACTACATTACTTCATTGATAGAAAAAACCATTACGCTTGAGAACATTCCACTTACCGATTTTCTGGGTGTGGAAAACAAAAACATTACCGAACTGGCCGCTGCTTTCCCGAAAAGCAAAATCATTTCCCGCGGCAACGAAATTCTGGTTAAGGGCGAAACTCCGGATATTATACAGATCACGGATATTCTCAACTCGCTTATCGATCATTTCCATCAGTTTGGCCGGGTAAACGAGGAAAATGTGCGGGGATACATTACCCAGGAACTTCAGGAATTTGTTCCGGAAGATTCACCGGATGGGATTATCCTCTACGGAACTCGTGGAGCGGCAATAAAAGCGAAGACGACTAATCAACAGAAGCTGGTAAAAGCTGTTAAAGATTTTGATTTGGTTTTCGCGTTGGGTCCGGCAGGAACCGGGAAAACGTTTGTATCGGTGGCCATGGCGGTAAAGGCGTTAAAGAATAAGCAGGTTAAGAAGATTATCATTACGCGGCCGGCCGTGGAGGCGGGTGAAAATCTTGGTTTCCTTCCAGGCGATTTAAAGGAAAAAATAGATCCGTACCTGCGGCCCATTTATGATGCACTCAACGACATGGTGCCTTTCGAAAAGTTGAAGTATTATATGGAGCGTGAAATCATTGAAATCGCGCCTTTGGCCTATATGCGCGGACGGACCCTGAATAATGCCTTTATTCTGTTGGACGAAGCGCAGAACACCACGCCCATGCAAATGAAAATGTTTCTTACCCGCATGGGCCCGGACTCAAAAATGATTGTAACGGGTGATACCTCACAGATCGACTTGCCAGTGAATCAGCGATCTGGATTAAAAGAAGCGGTTCGTATTTTAAAGGATGTAAAAGGAATTGGAATTGTTGAACTGAATGAACGTGATGTGGTGCGTCACAAATTAGTGCGCGATATAATTGAAGCGTATGGAAAAATAAATTCTTCGGGCCAAACTTAACCAATACATTTATGCCGGCATACATTATTGTTGAAGTAACTATTCATAATC
>JAEUUB010000526.1 GCA_016787745.1 Cyclobacteriaceae bacterium | reverse complement strand
ATAAAAATGAACAGAATAATGGTTTTAATTACGCTTTCGGATAATGGAATTGAAACAATTAAATCGAATCCTGAATTGCCGAAAAAGGAAATGGAATTTGTAAACCGCTGGAAAGCTGAGAATTATTTGGAAAGCTTCTACATTTCGGTTTCAAAAAAAGATGCCGTTTTAATTTTCAAAGACTTAGACGAGCCCGCGACAAAGAAATGTATAGAATCGTTGCCGTACTTTCCGTACATGGCTAAAATTGAATACCACAATTTAAACAAACAGTTTTAAGTGCAATTGCGGGTTAACGAAGTTTTCAAGACGCATCAGTAAAGTCATAACTTTTATCCTGCTTTAGTTTGATCAGTGGTGACCAGGAACATTATTGTCATCTTATTTACATTGATACCTGGTATCGCCCAAGGTCAGCAATCCAGCGAGCAACTGTGGACCGAATACATGCTTAATATACCCTTTGCCAACGTGTATACCGTTGAACTTGCAGCAACCTACAGTACCGTTTTAGAATCACCCAAGTGGAGATCGTTGGAATTTCAAGCCACCCCAGAGTGGTCGATCTCCCAACATGTGGATGTAATGGGTGCGTTGCTTTTGGGAGCGACAGTTCAAAATGAATCAACAACCACTTTTGAAATACGTGAAATGCTTGGTGCAAGAATTCACTTCACCCCCAACCAAAGAATCTTAACACGTTTGCTTGTACGCTTCGAGCAACGAAATCAGTTAGATCAGGAAAGTGATATTTGGCAAAACAGCCATCGCGCCAGAATTCGTACCGAGGCCATTATTCCAATCAATAGAAAGTCCATGTTTGCCGGGGATAAACTTCTTTATTCAATTCTTGACGTTGAGAGCTTTATTGTGGTCGATCAGAATGTGGAGGAGCGATTTGCCAACCGCTACCGCGTGCGTGTGGGCATGGGTTATAGGATCAATTATAATCTGCGTTTCGAATTTGTATATACATGGCAAGAATCCAGAAACACAATTGAGGATGACAACATTACATCGGACAATATTTTTAGATTTAGGCTCAAACATTATATTAACAAAGCGAAACCGTCAGTTTCGTATGGAAACTGATAGCGGCCATGGGGTCGACAAAAAAGCCCACGACAAGAGTGATCTTCTTCTAACAAGGCACCACAGGGCCAGTGAAACAGCATCGAAACAGGCTGGACTAAAAAAATAAAACAACCACTTCCGCCTTTTTTACAAAGAGTTCTCCGAATTGCCTCGTGCCGTTGACCCTGGAAAATAATTAATTGTTTAGTAAGGATTCCTAACTATATTTGCCTTGGCAATAGTGCCGGACAAACATTAAACAACAAAAACATGGAGGCTATCAAAGGTTACGATTATGGTAAAGCGACAGTAGAGCAATCTCCCGTTTCCTTGCAGGACTTATCCCTGCTAAAGAAAACCCTGCTTTGGTCAGTCGATGACGACCGTTATCTGAAAATGGCTGGTGGAGTATTGAAAGACCAAACCAACGATGTGTTGGATTTATGGTATGGATATGTTGGCGGTAATGAACATTTGGTTCATTATTTTACGAAAAACGGCCAACCCAATATGGACTATCTAACCGCAGTAAGAGCAAGGTTTGGTCAGTGGATTCTCGACATTTGTGAAAAGCCTTATGACCAAAACTGGTTAAACTATCAGCATGAAATTGCCAAACGACACCACAGCATAAAGAAAAACAAAACAGATGGGGTGGATACGGTGCCCATCATTCACTATCGCTACATGACAGCCTTCATCTATCCGATAACCGCCACCATCAAATCATTTCTTGCAAAGAAAAATCATTCAACAGCCGATGTAGAGGGCATGCATAATGCCTGGTTTAAAGCCGTTACGCTTACCGTTATTTTATGGACGCAACCCTATATTAATAAGGGTGAGTTTTAGTCAATACAAAATTGATTGGAATAGCCTTGCCGTAATTCGTTTTAGGTTATGGGCAGGGTTATTCTTGGATTTTAACAAAATAAAGTAAAATGAAAGTAGCAATTTGGGACACCTACGTAACCAAGACAGACGGGACTATAATGAATTTTGATATTATAGTACCTGAATCCGAAACAAATCCAGAAGTCATCTTTGGATATGGAAAAGCCTATCTGGAATCCAAGTCGATGCCCGATTACCCACTCACCTCAAATCAGTGTACATTCTGCCATATCGAAAGGGCAACCGATGTAATGGAAGAAACCATTAAGCAAAAAGGGTACTCAATACTTGAACTTAAGAATTGCCAATGAAGCTAACTCTTACGTATAGTGAGGTAATCAACGGAAAGTTTGACCTTGGTTCAATTAACCTGATTATGGTCTTTCAGGTAAATTGTCCGGGGTGTTTCATCCACGGCCTTCCTTTATTGAAGGAATTACAGACCCACTATGACAACAAACTTTCGTGTTTTGCGCTCGCTACCGCCTTTGAAGATTTCCACTTGAATTCACCTGAAAATGTTAAGCGACTGATTAATACAGGTGAACTTGTGGGTGAAACCTTAAAAGCCAAGGAAGCAGGTCTGTTAAAATGGGACAATGCACTCTTCTCAGTTCCTGTTCTTATAGACGAAGTTGCAAATCAAGCAGAATTACTTCATCCTGAATTTATTGAAAATACAATTCAAAACATGTTTGACCGGACAACCGCATTAGAGCAAGAGAATATGAGAACCGCAGTACGCAATTACTTTAGTCAGTTGACACAATGCGGGAAGACGTTTGCGACAAACCTAATGCGGGGCACACCCTCATTTTTTCTGTTCACAGATTCCATGGAAATTCTTACTCAATGGTTTGGTCACGGAGATAGCCGGGTGATTAAAAGTAAATTGGATATATTTATTGACAAAAAGCATGAGTAAGTCTCCTTTTGATTTAACGTATCAGAATGAAAATATAGACAGCCGTATCAATGCGGCTATGGAACGGATTTCTCAGGCCTATAGAGTTTTGCTTTGGAATGAAAGCAAGGAACTTTCGTTAAGTCCCATTCAGATCCAGATACTTATCTTCTTGCTGTTTCACAACGCAGAAAAACGGAAAGTAAGTTACCTGGCGGGTGAATTCAATATGACGAAGGCCACCATAAGCGATTCAATAAAGGTGCTTGAGCAAAAGAAGCTTACCCGAAAGGAATATGAGGCGCATGATACACGTAGTTATGTTATTCACCTTACCCCCAAGGGCTTGCAGATAGCAAAGCGGACTGCAAACTTTGCAAATCAGATACAAGAGCCAATAACTCGACTAAACTCAGAAGACAAAGAGAACTTGCTAATCAGCCTGATGGGTATCATTCAACATCTTAATAAAACAGGAGTGATTACCATACAGCGTATGTGTAAAACTTGCGTACATTTTTCAAAAGGAAG
This sequence comes from Cyclobacteriaceae bacterium, assembly GCA_016787745.1. Taxonomy (GTDB): domain Bacteria; phylum Bacteroidota; class Bacteroidia; order Cytophagales; family Cyclobacteriaceae; genus ELB16-189. The sequence continues at coordinate 4,529 of JAEUUB010000526.1, read as the reverse complement.
CGATGGGTCTCATCACTTTTGTAACCTACTCAATCAAAAACTGTTTGATGCTGACCTACGCGTTGACTGTCCTGAGCATGTACTCGTAACCAAATAGAAATGAATACCTCCTATCCACCGGTTTCGTATGACAATAGAGAAGTTATTGAAGATGAAATACAAATGTGTAAAAAAAGGTATAATATTCTTTTTTAAATAAAACACTCAACTTGCCTACTACAAGTGATGTTGGACTAAAAAAATAAATAACGTTCGGGCATTGAAAAAGTAAAACGACCCGGCTCCGCATTTTAACAAAGACTTCCCTCCGATTGCCTCGTACCTTTGGCCTATGCACAGCCGCGCATCCCGACAGCTATCGGGACCACCTCAACACCAAAGCTATGGCGAGAGCCAAATCTGCACGCAGCTAAGTATTTATTGTTATTTTAGGTTTTAGCATTTGGATTATCACAACTTGAGTAATAATTTAAGTGAGGTAAAAACTTGCGTCATGCAGGAACAGTTACTCAGTTACGTAAAAAGGTTTGTTCAACCCACCCCAGAGGAAGCCAAGTATTTTCTGTCTTTATTCAAGCCTGGAAAATACATTAAAAAGCAAATTGTGCTTCAATCCGGAGAGCTATGTTTGGTCGAAACGTTCGTGGTCAGTGGTTGCCTGCGGTCGTATATGGTTGATGCTGATGGACAAATCCACATTGTGCAATTTGCTGTGGCCAACTGGTGGATCTCGGATATGGAAAGCCTTATCCGGGATGTTCCTGCTAAACTGACCATCGATGCACTAGCGGACAGTGAGGTGCTGCAAATAACGAAAGCTGATTTTGAAAACCTGCTCATAAAATTCCCAAAGTTTGAACGAATGTTTAGACTCATGCTTTCCAATGCGTTCATCTCCCATCAGCGTAGAATCATTGACAATCTCAGCATTCCGGCCATGGATCGGTATCTTAACTTCATTAAAAATCACCGCGATATCGAGCAACTGGTGCCACAACATCAGATCGCAGCGTATCTGGGAATGACCCCAGAATTTCTTAGCCAGATTCGGAGAAAGCTTGCATCTGAAAAATTTTCTTAAACTACTTTAAGAAGCGTTCTTAAAATACTTAAACGGTTTTCTCCGTACTGCCCGTCTACTTTTGAGTCATCAAAACACGGGGAAAATGATAAACCTTCAATCGACCCTTCGATATATTGGGATTAGGGTTGAATTAATTCTGATACTGATTGCGTGCCCAATATGGGTATATGCGCAAAGTGATTCCACTTCGCCAATTCCGGTAGAACTGATGCAGGGGCATCAAAAGCTTTACTCGCTCTTGATTGTTAACCGGCCACTTGCACCCGAATCTGCTTGGGGCTTTCTTAATGTCACAACATTTTCAGGAACAAATCCAAATAAAGCTTCGCGTAATGAGTTTTTTTCTAGCTCATTATTATCTTATCCAGTATATCGTAAGTTAAGGATCGCTTCCGGAGTTAACCTGAACGAGGTAGTCGGACTAAATTACTTTTCAGGTTTTCAATATACAACCGTTACCGGATATTGGCTGATCGTGTTGGTGCCTGGAATTTATTATCCCGACCAAAGCAGTTTCGAGACGTTGGCGCTGATAGAATATCGTCCACCCCTATCGCAACGCGTGAAACTGTACACCCGCCTACACACCCTATACAATACCAGCCTGGCGGAAGGGCAACACAATCGAAGTTATGGCTATCTGCGACTTGGGCTAAGCGTGAAGACCCTATCCTTTGGAGTGGGGATGAATGTAGATTGGTATGGACAACTCAGATCACGGGAAGAAAACTTCGGAGTATTTATTCGAACAGAACTACCCTAAAAGAAAAATAAAGGTCAACGATGTTAGACGATAAAATCCGTTGACCAGCAAGAGCGTATGCATTACACTAAACGTGCTGTCGACACGGTAAATACGGACAGAATAAGAATGAATGATGTAAAACCTTTAATGCAAGTAAACCGGTTGTTGGTGACAGCCATACTTGCGTTTGTTCTCGTGGTCATCATGGCAATCACACTCATCTCGTGTTATGAAACGAGCAAACCTACAACACTTCCGGTATTAGGTCAGGAGGAGTTGATTACACGGGGTGAATACCTGGTGAACACATCGGCCTGCCATGATTGTCATTCCCCGAAAATAATGACACCCAACGGGCCGGAACCCGATCCAAAACGATTATTGTCAGGCTATCCTAAAGATATGCCGCTGCCAAAGATTAATAAGGAAGCTCTGAAAGATTGGGTTTTGTTTAATCAGCATTTGACAAGCGCAGTCGGACCGTGGGGTGTTTCGTTTGCGGCCAACATCACTTCCGATGAAATGGGTATCGGCAACTGGACAGAGGAGCAGTTTTTAACAGCCTTAAAAAAAGGAAAATACAAAGGGCTGGAAGGAAGCCGGTCACTTCTGCCGCCCATGCCTTGGCCCATCTACCGAAACATGAGCGATGAAGACATAATGGCCATTTTTGCTTACCTGAAAACAACACAACCGGTACGCAACATCGTTCCGGCACCTATTGCGCCCGATCAGATTCAATAAATACCAGAGAAATTTTAACTAACAAGAAGTGTTGTCTACACTATAAATTCTGACAGATTAAATATGAAATATGTTCAACTCTTAGGTCGCGCTTTGTTCTCACTTATCTTTCTGTTGTCGCCAGTGAAACACTTTTCAACGCAAACAATAGCGTATGCGGCATCACAAGGTGTACCGTTTGCAAATCTGCTTGTTCCAGCGTCAGGCATCATGGCATTACTGGGTGCCATATCCATCATCATTGGTTATAAAGCCAGAATCGGTTCGATTTTGCTGGTCGCTTTTCTTCTTCCCATAACATTTACCATTCATAATTTCTGGGCAATCTCAGACCCCATCTTCTCTGAACTTCAAAGCGCCATGTTCATGAAAAACATCTCTATGATGGGTGCGGCCCTGTTTATCGGCCATACCGGTACTGGTTCATTGAGTATTGAGAACATTAAAAATGAATAATCGGTAATATCATGAAAGAAATTCACTATTTCTCCGGCTTGACCATTGCCCTATTTGTTGGCATTCATTTATTCAATCATGCGCTCATCCTCCACTCAACCGAGTGGCATATCACCTTCATGAATGTGGCCCGGAAAGTATACCGTCACCCCATCATCGAAACAATATTACTTATAGCAGTATGCATTCAAATTGTATCAGGTATCTATCTGGTAAACAATAAGTGGGGCTCGGTGGACTCAATATTTGATTTTCTGCACATTGCTTCAGGTCTTTATATGTCGTTATTTCTGATCGTTCATGTTAGTGCCGTTTTAATGGGCAGGTACAAACTTGGAGTAGATACCAATCTATACTTTGGCGTGGGGTACATGAATGTAAATCCACAGCGATACTTCTTTATACCCTACTATGCACTTGCCTTGATTTCATTTTTCGTTCACATGGCTTGCATACACAAGACCAAGATGGCTGAGTATGTAAAGTTGAGTGCGGCTCAAAATCAGGCAATCGGAATAATTGCATTCGGAATTATTTTTACCCTATTGGTGATTACCAAGATGGCTAGTTTGCACATCCCCGGTGATGCCATTAAAAAAAGTCAATCATAGATCATGATCCTACATATCCATGTAGCCTATTGAAAAAATGGACAGCATTGAGGAATTGGTGAGATTTAATCTATATTAAGTTACCGCAGCGGATGATGTATCAATATACAGTTTGGATTTCTTAATTTCGTTACAGACTACAAGCCACAAGGACGCGCTTCGAAAGCTGCGGCCGTCATTCACATAAACGGTAACTTCATGTCCATAACATATAAACAAAGCCCCGCTATGAAATTCATTTACCTCGTAATTTTACTCCTGACAAATCCATTCCTACAAGCTCAATCAACCAAACTGAAAGTAATGATGGTTTTTGCACATCCCGATGAAGGAGAAGTCTATGCCGGAGGAATTACGGCCTTGTACACTCAATCAGGACATGAAGTCAAATACGTGTCACTCACGAATGGGGATGCGGGGCATTTCTCAATGAAGCCCGAGGCATTGGCCCAAAGAAGATATAAGGAGGCCATGCATGCGAAGGAAATACTTCGGCTCTCTGAATACGATATACTCAACAACCACGATGGGGAATTAAAAAATACGGTTGCAAATCAACAAGAGGTGGCAACCCTTATTGACAAGTGGGATGCTGACATCGTTTTTACTTTCTATCCGGCTGCAGGCGGACATAATGATAATATGACCGCTGGTTACATTGTACGCGATGCTGTCAGGTTTTTAAAATCTGAAAAGCTTCCTGTTTTTATGTATGTAAGGGATTTTCATACATCTTCATTTTCGTATATACCGGATATCGCTATTGTTATCGACAAAGTTTGGGACTTAAAATTAAGAGGTCTGGGTGCTCATACATCGCAAGTATTGGAATACAATCCGTATGTAATGGGAACCTATGATAAAGTACAGGCAAGTAAAAAACTACAGG
>JAEUUB010000469.1 GCA_016787745.1 Cyclobacteriaceae bacterium | reverse complement strand
GTACCAGAACTGGCCTCCATAGAGATAGAATTTTTTATCATCCGGATTTTCAACAATCAGGAAAGCGGAATTGATTACCCGTTTCATTTTCAAATCTTTGTCATCCTGAAGTTTCGGTTCACCATCCATTAGTACCAGCGTGGTGGGTTGCGAAGCATATAAAATTACGGGCGGATCATTTTTGAGATCTTCACTGATATAGGCTTTTTCATTTTCAATAGTTGCCACAAGCTCATCCAGAGATACAGAGAGATTCCAGGTAGGGATTTCTGTTTCCAGAAGCTTTTTTAGTTTACCGATTTTAACTGTGTCATCCACACCCGGCAGTTTAACATCATTCACCACGATGCTTTCCAACGCAACCGTGCGATCATCGCGATTCGTTGCGATGATGGCGTTATACCAAAAAACTCCAAAGAGTGGATCTGCGCTACCTTTTTCCTGTGCAGAAAAAGCAGCCCGCCCGTCCAGCTTAATCCCATTCATAGATTCGGGTTGCGGTTGATATACCGTAATGATCGTTTCGTTCTTAGTCTTTATTTCTCTTGGCCATTGAGCATAAGTATTGAAACAAAGACAGATAAGAAGAAAGGGCAATATTTTTTTCGTGTGGTTCATAGCGTTCTGTTTTTATGCAAATTAATTAAAATGCTTCTCCTATTCCGAAGTATAATCCATAATCATCCTTTCCGTAAGCTGCTGGGTATGTCTGATAAGAAATACCAGATCGAAAGTATCAAAACAACCACCATTCTGCTTTTACTCCGAAGTAGTGGATCCCATACCATTAAGATTGAGCGGCCGCGGATATTGAAAGTCATCGCCCCGGCTCAACCTGACAGTTAGGTTACTTTTAAGACGGCCTCTTCCTTTACAGATCATTCTGAAATTTTAGATTGCAATTACCGCTTCGATCATCAGCCGGCTACTTACCATCTAACTGCTGATTGGGTCTCTTATTAAGGTGTTACCGTAAGTTCAAACAAAAGGGTTACTTTTTCTCCTACCTTAATGGTGCCCATCACCGCCTTGGGTGGTTCCATTTTATAGTCTCTCATATTAATTACCTGAGAACCACTTAAATG
>JAEUUB010000445.1 GCA_016787745.1 Cyclobacteriaceae bacterium | reverse complement strand
AAATGATCAGCCCTCTTTTCTCGTATAAGCATCAACCATATTGCTGACAAGTTGCTCTCCAGCAGAGCTTGCTTCCTCTTTTGGCTGATGGGCTAAGTCTAATAATTTATACAGATAAAGTCACCAACTATTTTTCAGTACAATACCTTTTTAAGTGGATGATGGGATTCCGGCTCAGGGCCGGAATGAACATTTCAATCTTATTCGACTTTTGAGACAGCCTCTTCGTTTAGAACAAGTCTATTAAATACGCCCTTCTTTTACTTTTACTTTAAATTTTTTGAGTTGTATCCGTAAGGCTTCCGTAGCCATATCAGTAGCCGCCTCAAAAGATTTTGCCTGTTCTTTCGCAAAAAGATTTTGACCGGGTACATTCAGTTTTATTTCTACTGTTTTGTTTTCGACTCCCTCATTATTTAGTCTCAAAAAAACTTCGCCATCTACCATTCGATCATAAAACGTTTCAAGTTTATCTACTTTCTTTTGTATAAAGTCGATAAGTTTCTGATCCGCATCAAAATGAATGGAATGTACTTGCAATTTCATAAGAACATAAGTTTAAAAGTTGAACATAAATTTTGACCGGATTTTTTGCCTTCCGGAAAGGCTTTATTGGCGATCAACTACGCTTTGGGGTGCGCCTGATCAAATACCTTTTTTAATTTCTCCATCGAATTATGTGTATACACCTGGGTGGCCGCCAGACTGCTGTGTCCGAGCAAATCTTTCACGGCATTAATTTCGGCTCCTTTATTAAGCAGATGTGTGGCATACGTATGCCGCAGTACATGCGGGCTCTTTTTTTCCACCGAGGTAAACAACTTCATATACTTTTTAACGATGCGATTGACCAGCATCGGATATAGCGGTTCTCCAGAATCTGTCACCAGTAAATATCCGTGGTCTTTCTTTTCTACTTCTTTATTTCTTATACGAATGTAATCCTTAATTAATTGAACGAGATGTAGAGAAAATGGGATAACTCTTTCCTTATTTCTTTTGCCCAATACCCGAAGTGTACGATCTGTTAAATTAATCTGGTTTTCCTTTAGGGTAATTAGCTCTGCCAGGCGGATACCGGTACCATAAAATAACTCGATTATCAACTGGTCGCGAGCGCCTTCATAGTTCGCAGGAAAAACAACGTTGTCCAGTAATTTTACAGTATCCTTTTCACTGACAAAATGCGGGAGTTTCTTTTGAGTTTTGAGAATCTTGATTTTTATCATTGGGTCAGCCGAAATAATTTCCTGCCGCATCAAAAATTTATAATAAGACCGCAGGCATGCTATTTTCCGGTTGATGGATCGGGCATCCAATTTCGCTTCCACCTGGCTAACAATCCAGGATCGGATCAAACCATAATTTGCGTCTTGGATTTCCGTGCCTGGAAACTCAGCGCCCAGGTAATGGTGAAATTGATTTAAATCTGTTTGATAAGATTGAACCGTTTTTGGACTATAACGTTTCTCGAATTGGATGAATTTCAAAAATGTATCAATCATACCTGCACGCTTGCCCTTTCTGTCCGTACAAGATAAAAAAAAATCCTCCGGGGGAGAAGGCCCACGGAGGATTGTTTATTAAAAGTATCTTATATTCTAATAATTATCGGACGCGTACATTTTTTGACGGTATGCCGCACGAATAACTTCACTTCTTCTTTTTACAGAAGGCTTCGTAAATGAAGTTCTTTCGCGTAGGGCTCTTAAAACGCCTGTCTTCTCAAATTTTTTCTTGAAGCGCTTAAGGGCTTTGTCAATCGATTCGTTCTCTTTGATGTTGATAATCAGCATTTTCTCTATATTTTGGGCTGCAAATATAGAATTCTTTCCAGCATATGCACAAGTTTTTACTTTAAAATTGCCCTTGAAATCACCAATTTCTGTATTTCTGAGGTTCCTTCACCAATCGTACAAAGTTTTGCATCCCGATAGTATTTCTCAGCCGGAAAATCCTTGGTATATCCATACCCACCAAAAATCTGCACTCCTTCGGTAGCCACTTCCACGGCTATTTCAGAAGCATATAGTTTTGCCATAGCCGATTCGCGGTTAACGCTCTTGCCTTTGTTCTTAAGATCCGCTGCGCGGTATGTAAGCAATGAGGCAGCCTCAATTTTGGTCGCCATTTCTGCTAACTTGAAAGATATTCCCTGAAAAGCAGAAATAGGTTGGTTAAACTGATGACGTTCTTTAGAGTACCGAAGTGCAGCGTCAAAAGCACCTTGGGCTATACCTAAACTTAGCGCTGCGATGGAAATTCGTCCTCCATCCAACACTTTCAGCGCCTGAACAAAGCCCTCGCCTTCTTTGCCAATTATCTGGCTCTTATGAATGCGACAATCGGTAAAGATCAACTCTGTAGTTTCTGAAGCCCGCATCCCCAGTTTATTTTCCTTCTTCCCTGCAGAAAATCCTGCCGTTCCCTTCTCTATTATAAAGGCTGTCATGGCGTGAGAGTCACCCACTTTGCCGGTTCGGGCAATAACAACAGCCACGTTG
>JAEUUB010000356.1 GCA_016787745.1 Cyclobacteriaceae bacterium | reverse complement strand
ACTTTTTAAACCGCAGGTTATGGTAACCGCCAGTCAGTTCTATCCAACTGCACAACTCACCAAGCCAAATTGGAAAACCTATGGCTTAGGATGGTTTCAGCAGGACTATAAAGGTCAAAAAATAAATTTCCATACCGGAAGCCTGGCCGGAGAAACAGCCATCCATGGACAACTACCCTCAGCAAAATTAGCGGTTTACGTTTTTGGAAATTTAGATCATGCCGAAGTAAGACACGCGCTGATGTTTAAAACATTTGACCATTTTGCCCTCGGGGGAACGCGGGATTGGAGCGCAGACTTTTATGCTCTCTACAAAAAACTGAATGATGCGGGGGAGCTGGAAGAAAAGAAGTTTGAAGCCGCTCGTGTTCCCGGAACCAAACCCTCTCAAGCCCTTGGTAATTATGCAGGTACTTATACAAGTTCGTTGTATGGCGAATTAGTTATTACACAAAAAGATAATGCCCTGTTGATTACTATGAATAACACTGCCAAAGCCACACTAAATCATTGGCAGTATGATAGCTTTAGAGGTTTTTATGAAAAACGGTGGTGGGGCCAAACACTAGCCAACTTTACAATCGATTCGAAAGGGAAAATCAATTCGGTAGTTATTGAAGGTATGGAGTTCACACGGTAATATGACAGATACCATCTCAAAAATACTTTGTCATTGCGGGCAGCGACCCGCAATCCCAAGTTCACCGCATCAAACCGGAGATTCCGGATTAAATCCGGAATGACAGATGCTTTCAACAGTATTTTGAGATGGGTTCTAGTATCCAGTTTACCCAATTTCAATAACCACATCGTCCGTCATGGGGTGACCCACACAGGTAAGCACATAGCCCTCCGCCCGCTCGGACTGCGACAGACCTTCTTCCTCATCCAACTTAACCTGGCCAGATAAAGCCTTGCCCCGGCACGCGGTGCATAACCCGCTTTGGCACGAATAGGGCAAATCAATTCCCTGATCAAGGGCTGTTTCCAGAATGGTATGATCCGGGGCAACCATTATTTTATACTCCTGACCGTCATACCGAATG
>JAEUUB010000332.1 GCA_016787745.1 Cyclobacteriaceae bacterium | reverse complement strand
CATGTCGGGATTGATTGTTATTTTTTCTGCCTTGGGCGGAACAACAGGTTCTATTATTACAGGACATATTTTTGAATCATACGGAGGTGAAACAGCTTTCTATTTTTCGTTGGTTCCTATCGGCATCCTGATGGGTTGCTTATTTTTCTTTAATCGACTTCAAAAGAAATCAGAAGCAAAAATTGAATTTACTGCTGGCGGAGGGCATTGATTATGAAACAAATCCACGAGCTCGGGCAACTCTTTGAAGAAGTTCAACTTCAAAATATTTTGGGCGATGGAAAAACGTTTCCGGATTGCATTCCCAATCAATCGCTTGAAAATATTAATAAAGAATACCAAGCTAAAAAGGATTTAGCAGGATTCAACCTTGTTGAATTTGTTGCTGAAAATTTTACACTGCCCAAAGATCAGGCAACACATTATAAAAGTGATCTCAGTAAATCTGCAGCACAACATATTCATGCCTTATGGGATGTGCTGACACGAAAACCAGAATCGAATACCGGTTCACTTATTTCATTGCCACATCCCTACGTTGTTCCCGGGGGTCGCTTTCGCGAGATTTATTATTGGGATAGTTACTTTACCATGCTGGGCTTGCAGGTTTCGGGTCGTATTGATTTGATCCAACACATGGTGGGCAACTTTACTCATCTAATTGATACAGTCGGTTATATTCCAAACGGGAATCGCACGTACTATCTCGGTCGGTCGCAACCCCCTTTTTTTTCGTTGATGGTTACTCTTCTAAGCGAAAGCAAAAAGGATGCGTTGATTAAATACCTTCCACAACTGGAAAAAGAATATCAATTTTGGATGCATGGCGTTGATCTGTTAACCGAAAATTCACCTGCACAACATCGTGTGGTTAGACTTCCTGATGGATCTATCCTTAATAGGTATTGGGACGAGAACAACACACCTCGCCCTGAATCCTATAAGGAAGACGTAGAGTTAGCATATCAATCAAATCAAAAACCAGAAGAAATCTATCGTCATCTCAGGGCTGCAGCAGAATCAGGTTGGGATTTTAGCAGTAGATGGTTTCGTGATGGGAAATCTTTTGGTACTATTCATACTACTGAAATTATCCCAATTGATTTAAATTGTTTGCTCTACCATCTGGAACAAGTTTTAGCCGAAGCCTATCAACAAGCGGGAAATAATTCACGGGCTAATGATTATCTGCAAGCTTCCGTAAAACGTAAGAAAGCTATCCGTACGTATTGTTGGAATGATGAAACCAATTTCTTTTTTGATTACGATTTTGTGGCCAAACAGAAAAAAGATTCATTCACGCTAGCTGCTACTTTTCCCTTATTTTTTGAAATAGCAAGTCCTGACCAGGCAATAGCTGTTGAAAAAATTATTCGTGAGAAGTTTCTAAAAACAGGCGGACTTACAACAACTATTGTACACAGTGGACAACAATGGGACGCACCCAACGGCTGGGCTCCTTTGCAGTGGATTGCCTATGCGGGATTTCTCAAATACGGATTAGATGATGTAGCAAATGAAATTAAAAAGCGTTGGACAACTTCCAATTTAAAAGTGTATGCCAACACAGGTAAGATGACTGAGAAATATGATGTTTGGAATAAAGATGGTGAAGCCAGTGGTGGTGAATATCCTAATCAGGATGGTTTTGGTTGGACAAATGGGGTGTTTCTTGTTATGAACTCCAAATGATTACTGTCCGATTATTTTTTATAAATCTTACCAAGCACTTCTTCCTTACCATCAATAGCAGGAAGTGGTAGTCCAAGAATTTTTGCGACCAGTGGATATACATGAATGTTTTGAAAAGGAGGTAAAGTAATTCCTGATTTTATATTAGGACCCTGTGCATAAAAAATTCCACGTATGTCCATCATTGTTGCAGGATCATATCCATGTCCGCCTTCCTTCGATCCAATTTTAGCTGACTTCAAAAACCGTTCGCGTGAGCCTTCCCGTATATAATGATGAGCATTCGCCAATATCATAAGATCTCCTGTTCTAGGATTTTGATAGTGCCAACGCGCAGGGTAATCTTCTTTCTTTAACACAGTGTAATTTTTCTCGTTCTTTTTTAACACCGCATAAACCGAGTCCCGTTTATGTTTATCTGAAATATATAAGTGCGCTTGCGTACCTCCATTTACCAATTTCACGTTCGGATTTTTCCGATCTACTAACTCATCAATAAAAATATAAGTCGATTCTTCTACAGGCAGCTCATGCATGCCGTGATCAGAAACTAAAATTACATTCACCGGAAGGTGAGTTTCAATCACTCCCTTCATCAAATTACCCAGCAAGGTATCCGCCCGTAAAACTGCTTGTCTTGTTTCTTCTGAGTTAGGTCCGAACATATGACCTTCATGATCGGGAAATGAAAAGTATAACGTAATAAGGTGGGGTCGTTCCTCTTCTGGTAACTTCAGCCAATCAATCACCTGATGTACCCGCTTTTGCGGATCTACTTTATCATCAAATGGAAAATAATAATCGGGCCTGCGACTTTCGTCACTCATTTCGGAACCTACCCAAAAATAGGAGGCGGATTTCATTCTATTTCGTTTTGCCAACTCCCACAAAGGCACGCCTCCATAATAATAGGGATCAGTTACTTTCACCTTATCACTCATTTTGTAGATTTCCCTGCGTGAAGGATCATAAAAGCTATTGTCAATCAAGTTATGATTGCCGGGATTCAAACCAGTAACGAGCGTATAATGATTCGGAAATGTCTTGCTTGGAAAAGAGGGAATCAAAGCTTCAGCTTGTGAGCCTTTTGCTATAAATTGTTTGAAGTGGGGAGGATTAAAGTTTTTTACATAGTCATATCGAAACCCATCAAAGGAAACCATGATCACATATGGAACTTCTTTCTGAGCAATGGATGAAAGACCTATCAGCAGAAAAAATAAACAGAAAAGAATTTTCTTCATTTAAATCATACAGTTTAATGTGGGACCTGTGGGGCTCGAACCCACGACCCCTACCTTGTCGAGGTAGTACTCTAAACGAGGCTGTATCAAAAGTCGAATAAGATTGAAATGTCATTCCGGCCTTGAGCCGGAATCTCATCATCCACTTAAAAAACGGGATCGCGGGTCGGTGCCCGCGATGACCACATGACTTTTGAGACAGCCTCAGCTAAGATCCCTTGACTAGTTGCAAGATGAAATTTTTTCTACAAATCATTCCGATTTTTTATTCCTTTGGTTTTAAATCTATGTTACCGATTTATGAAAACGATTGAGTATTGGATAAATCATCT
>JAEUUB010000313.1 GCA_016787745.1 Cyclobacteriaceae bacterium | reverse complement strand
GAGGATATGATGAAGACGGATGCGAATTTTAAAAACAGCGTAGACGACCTGACCAAGAAGTTCAAGTCGCGCATGACCGCCTAACGATCCGCTGAATTCTCAAATTTTTTATTGCAAATAAAAGGAAAGCGGGATTTGTTGTTTGGCCCCATTGATTCCATAAAGATATACCCGCCCCTTATACGTGTTGAAAAAATCAATCACATCTTGTGGTTCTTTCACTTGCTTACGATTGATCTGAATGATCGTATAGTTTTCAGGCAGCCCGATTCTTTTAAAAATACCATCTTGAATTTTTGAGACCTTAACGCCATAATCCACTGCCTCCAGATTAGCGCCAAGGCGTTCATCGCTGTAAATTTTTCTTCGCACCAGACTGGTGTCTCCTTTTTTATTCAATAATGTAAGCGATGCACTATTGGGCTTGTTATTTCGCAAGTAGGTGATTGTAATTTTATCGCCTGGATAGCGGAAGCTCAATTCTTCCTCAAATGCACTCTCACTATTGATTTCAATACCATTTATTTTGGTGATAATATCTCCTTCTTGCAAGCCCGCGGTCGCTGCGGCACCGGTTCTATCCACTTTACCTACTAATACACCTTTAAACTCTTTTACGTCTTCATCGAGTCCGTATTTCTTTGCATTTAGATAATCATACTCAATTACGTTACCTCCAAAAATTGCTTTTTGCGGGGTGCCATATTTTATCAGATCCTCCACCACCTTTGCAACAATATCCACAGGTACAGCAAAAGCATAGCCAGTATAAGAACCCGTACGTGAAAGTATGGCCGTATTGATGCCAACTAATTCCCCTTTTTTATTAACGAGTGCTCCACCACTATTGCCAGGGTTGATGGCAGCATCCGTTTGAATAAAGGATTCGATGGGAAAGCGATCGTCCACAATATTTATCTTTCTCCCTTTTGCACTTACAATACCCACAGTAACCGTGGAGGAGAGTGTGAAGGGATTACCAACGGCTACTACCCATTCGCCCACCTGCAGATTTCGGGAACTACCCAGAGTTATTCCCGGAAGGTTGTTTTCCTTTATTTTTAATACAGCTAAATCGGTAGAGGGATCAGTACCCACAAGTTCGGCTTCATACGACTTTTTATTATACAATACCTGAATTCTCTCAGCCGATTCGATCACATGATTGTTTGTAACAATGTACCCATCGGAAGAGAAAATTACTCCTGAACCACCACTTACCTGGGTTTGAGGACCACCGCCACCGAATAGAATATCCCAGGGAGAATAGGCCTGACTACTTTGTGAGATACTTTTTATATAAACCACGCTGGGTGTCACTTTTACCGCAGCCTCACTAAAGTCTACACTTTCTGCCAGGGTTGCAGCCCCGCTTGATTTAATAATGGTGGGACGATAAACATCTGCGGGTGTATAATCTGTAACCTGAAATTGATTTTCGGTTGGTTGGCGTGCAGCCTTTTCCTGTCGATAAGAATAAAAACTGTACGCACCTGCTAATCCGGAGAGGAAGCCGACCACAATGATTTTCAAGGTATTCATGAGTAAAAGTTTATAATTCGAACGATTAATTGTTCATTAAGTTTCTCTTTTGCAGAGATGACGTGTCTGGCAAAAATTAACCCAAAAAACAAAAATCGGAAGGTTTGTCAGCCATTTGTTTAATGACTTGCAGTCTGATGGGGTTAGACTTACTTTTGCGGCTATGGGTATACGTGCCGTGCTTGCCAAACCTTTTGCTGCTTACATCGCAGGTCAAACCAAAGAATGGTCCTCCAACCCTGTATTGTCGCAGTCAAAGGTGTTCATGAATTTAGTTCAAAGCGCGAAACATACTGTTTTTGGAAGGGATCATGGATTTGAATCCATACGCAGTCATGCCGATTTTATAAAGCAAGTACCCATTCGCGATTATGAGGAACTGAAACCCTACATAGAACGCGTGGTAAAGGGAGAATCGGATGTATTGTGGAGGGGAAAGCCTGCCTATTTTGCAAAAACCTCAGGTACTACATCGGGTACCAAATACATACCCATCACAAAGGAATCAATTCCCAATCATATAAACAGTGCGCGTAATGCATTGCTTAGCTATGTACATGAAACAGGCCATGCAGCTTTTTTAGATGGCGGATTAATCTTCCTCTCCGGTAGCCCGGAGTTAGAAGAAAAAGCGGGAATTAAAACCGGCAGACTTTCGGGTATTGTTAATCACCACGTGCCGGGATATTTGCGCACCAATCAAAAACCGAGTTATGCCACCAATTGCATAGACGATTGGGAAGCAAAACTCGATAAGATTATTGACGAGACGCTACAGGCGGACATGACATTGATTTCGGGAATACCGCCTTGGGCACAAATGTATTTTGACCGGATTGTTGCCCGCACGGGTAAAAAAGTGAAAGACGTATTCCCCAACTTTAACATGTTCGTGTATGGAGGCGTAAACTTTGAACCGTATCGGGCCAAACTTTTTGACACAATCGGTAAGCCTGTCGATTCGATAGAAACGTACCCGGCCTCAGAGGGTTTTATTGCTTATCAGGATTCGCAACGTGCGGAAGGATTGTTGTTGCTTTTAAATTCAGGAATTTTCTTCGAGTTTGTACCGGCCGAGGAATATTTTAATGACAAACCCACGCGGCTTTCTATTGAAGAAGTTGAAATTGGAAAAAACTACGCGGTAATCATTACTAGTAATGCGGGCTTATGGGGTTATTCAATCGGTGATACGGTGAAGTTTGTTTCAAAAGCCCCGTATCGTCTTGTGGTGAGTGGGCGCATTAAACATTTTATTTCAGCATTTGGAGAACATGTGATAGGCGAGGAAGTGGAGAAAGCGATGAAGTTTACAACGGAGAAGTTTCCAGAAGTCGAGTTGGTTGAATTTACGGTAGCGCCCAATGTGGCTCCGGCAGAAGGCATGCCACATCACGAGTGGTTGATTGAATTTGCCAATCCTCCACGGGATATTCAGGCATTTTCGAAGGAACTGGATGATCAGCTCCGCGCACTTAATGTTTATTACGATGATTTAATTACCGGAAATATTTTGCAGACTTTGAAAATCAGTGTTCTGCAAAAAAATAGTTTTATCGAATACATGAAGTCGCTGGGCAAATTAGGCGGACAAAATAAAGTACCCAGACTTTCCAACGACCGGAAGATTGCGGACACCATGCAACGTTTTGCAACCTGATCGATGCCGCGATTGACTATTTTGATGCCGGCATTTAATGCGGCAACATTTATCCAAGAAGCTGTTGATAGTTTGTTAACCCAAACCTTTCCCGACTTCGAACTTTGGATTATTGATGATGGTTCCAGGGATGATACGCGAAACAAGATTGATTTATTTTCAGATAAGCGCATTAAGCGATTTTATTTTGATGATAACCGGGGAAGAGTCTTTGTCATAAACCAACTTATTTCATTGGTTGCAACCGAGTTTGTTTCAGTTACAGATGCCGATGATGTTTCCGGTCCCACTCGCCTGCAATGCCAAATTAATTTGCTGGATCAGGATCCTGAGATGATGATGTGCGGAACATCTTATTTAGCCATTGATGAAAAAGGGATAATTTTGCGCGAGATGTTTTTGTTAAATGATTATTCGAGAATTTATGAATTAACACCCCGGCAACCTCAGTTTCATGGACCTACCACAATTATGCGCATGTCTATTTTTAAAAATATCCCCGAATTTTATCGGGCCTATTTTAAAGACAACCGTGCGGACGCGGATTTGGCAGCCCGCATTGTTGATGCCTTCAAGGCAATCAATGTTACCGAACCTCTTTATTTCTATCGCATTCGACCCGATTCTTTGTCAAGACGAAACTACACGATAAGGTTTGCGATATTGGACTCATTGATTTCTCAATTATCCCAGGAAAGAAGGGCATCCGGTGCGGATAGTCTTATGAGAGGTAATCAGGAAAGAATTCGTGATTATGAGAGTAAGCTATCAGCAAAGTTTACCAGCGACCCGGCACGCATTCATCAGCAGGCTGCATTCTATAATCTTTATTGGAAAGTAAATGATGTAGCCCTGTTGTGCGCATGGGTGGCCTTCCGCCATAAGCCCTTTCATTTAAAAAGTATTTTTTTGTTGCTTTATGTTTTAGCGATAGGAGGCTTTAACGAGGTATCAAAAAAAGTTTGGGGTGTTCACTATAAGAAGGCAGGGCGATAGTTAAATAATGTTATGGAGGAAAAGAAGGCGATAGCAATTTTAGGGTCCACAGGATCGATAGGCACTCAGGCCCTTGACGTTATCAGCCGGCATACAGACGCGTTTGAGGTTGAAGTACTCACCGCGCAAAACAATGCAGCCTTACTTATCGCGCAAGCCAAACAACACAAGCCTAATGCGGTTGTCATTGGCAATGAAAATCTGTATCAGGAGGTAAAAGATCAATTGTTACCACTTGGTATAAAAGTTTTTGCCGGTGAAAATGCCTTGGCTTCCATTGTAGAAATGGATTCGATCGATTTGGTTTTAACAGCCTTGGTTGGGTATTCAGGATTAAAGCCGACCATCCGGGCGGTTCAGGCCGGAAAAAATATTGCACTTGCTAACAAAGAGACGCTTGTGGTAGGAGGTGAACTGATTACCCGGCTGGCAAAAGAGAAAGGAGTAAATATTTACCCGATCGATTCAGAACACTCTGCCATTTTTCAATGCATGGTGGGGGAGTTTCATAACAAAATTGAGAAAATCATACTAACGGCTTCCGGGGGACCCTTTCGGGGAATGAAGAAAGAAGATCTCACGAAAGTGACGAAAACACAGGCACTCAAACATCCAAACTGGACGATGGGCGCCAAAGTCACAATTGATTCGGCTTCTTTGATGAATAAGGGACTGGAAGTTATTGAGGCCAAGTGGCTTTTTGGTTTAAAGGCCGATCAGGTGGAAGTGGTAATTCATCCGCAATCGATTATCCATTCTATGGTTCAGTTTGAGGATGGTTCGATAAAAGCACAACTTGGCTTGCCGGACATGCGTTTACCCATTCAATTTGCAATGACCTATCCACACCGTTTAAAAGGCGATTTTCCACGATTTGATTTCGCCAGCTACCCCGCGCTTACATTTGAGAAGCCAGATACAGAAACTTTTCGTAATCTTGCGCTCGCATTTAACGCATTGGGTAGAGCGGGCAATATGCCTTGTGTACTTAATGCCGCTAATGAAGTGGCCGTTGAGGCATTTTTGAACAATAAACTGGGTTTTCTGCAAATGTCGGACATTGTGGAAAAATGCCTTGCAAAAATGAATTATATCGCTAAACCCACGTACGAGGATTACGTGAGTACGGATAACGAAACAAGAATTATAGCAAAAGAACTGATTTACTGATGGAAGGAATGATTATGACGGCCCAGCTATTGCTGAGCCTTTCAATTTTAATTGCAGTACACGAGTGGGGGCATTTTATTACCGCCCGCATGTTCAACATCCGGGTAGAGAAATTTTATCTCTTCTTTGATTTCCTTTTTCCCATGGCCAACGTGCTCAATTTTTCTTTAGTGAAATTTAAGAAAGGAGATACCGAATATGGTATCGGCTGGTTTCCGCTCGGGGGGTATGTGAAGATTGCCGGTATGGTGGATGAGAGTATGGATAAAGAGCAATTAAAAGCCGAACCACAACCGTGGGAGTTCCGCTCCAAGCCCGCCTGGCAGCGATTGATTGTTATGTTGGGTGGCATTATTGTAAATGTAATTGTGGGTGTTTTGATTTTTATCGGGATGGTCTATGCCCTGGGCGATCGGTATATTTTAAATGAGTATGTGAATAACCATGGGGGTGTACAGGCCCTTGAACTGGCTCAGCAAATTGGTATTCAAACCGGAGATAAGATTATTAAAATCAATGGCGAAAAGTTTGAGTATTTTGATGATGTAGCGAAACCCGATGTACTTCTTTCGCACAATTCGTCTTACACAATACTACGCGGTAATCAGGAAATTGAAATCCCGATTCCCTCCAATTTCATTGAGCAGTTTGATAAGAAAGAAGCGGTTGCAAATTTTCTAATTCCGCGCAGGGTTCCGATCGTTGACGAAGTTAGTAAAGGCACGATTGCTGAGCGCATTAATTTGCAACAGGGCGATTTAATTGTGGCTGTTCAAAATCAACCCATTGTTTACCACGATGAACTGAAAGCCATTACACAAAACCTTACGGGCGACTCCTTGCAGTTTTCCGTAAAGCGCGGAGAGCAAATACTTTCCTACAACGAATATTTTAAAGGGGAGCCGGGAATTGGCTTTTATGTTCCCAACGAAATTGTACCTGCCGAGGGCGAGAAGAACGTAACCTATTCTTTGGGCCAGGCATTGCTCATTGGCCCCGGTCGTGCCTTCGATGTTATCATTGTACAGGTAAAGGCGTTCCGTAAAATTTTTACTGGTCAGCTCTCCTTTCAAAAATCGCTATCCGGTCCCATCGGTATGGCAAAAGCCTATGGTGGAAAGTGGGATTGGGAGCGCTTTTGGCGCATGACGGGTCTGCTTTCTATGGTTCTGGCATTTATGAATTTGCTGCCTATACCGGCTTTGGATGGTGGGTATGTGATGTTCTTACTTTATGAAATGATAAGTGGACGCGAGCCTTCAGAGAAATTTTTTGAGAACGCGATCAAAGTGGGCATGGCTATACTCTTGTTATTAATGGTATTCGTTTTCTATAACGACATTGCCAAGCTAGTAACAGGCGGATAATTGATAGGAAGATAGCACCCATCTCAAAAGTCATTCAGTCATCGCGGCCTATGAGCCGCGATCTCGCCACCAAAGGTCAATTGATATTGCGGGTCACTGCCTGCCTTTGCCGAAGCGGCTACGCGCAGGCCCGCAATGACAAAGTATTTTTTTGAGATGGGTTGTTATAAAGAAAAAGGGCAGAAGCCCTTTTTCTTTTATTATTTATTCGTAGAACGAATCGAAGATCTACGCAATCAAACGTATCATTGCTTTCCTTTTCTAAAATCCAGCGGTGGTTTGCGATCGCCAATCATAGACTCGTATTTAAATCCAGGGCCCACATAGTCGTTTAGCTCTTTCTTAGCTTTATCAAGTATGGTCGGATTGTTAAATAAATCGATACCTGTCATAGCAATAATCTTAGCAGCATTGTTCATCGCTTTAAAGCCAATGCTGGTACCCCCTGTGGCAACCGCTTGCCACGAGTGTGCCGGTACTCCGGGTACCCATGTGGCGGTTCCTAATCCTGCCGTGGGAACCACCC
>JAEUUB010000657.1 GCA_016787745.1 Cyclobacteriaceae bacterium | reverse complement strand
TGCTTTTGTGGAATTGCATATTGAACAGGGTGGAATTTTAGAGCGTGAAGGTTTGCACATTGGCGTAGTGGAAGGAATTGTAGGCATTGTGGATTGGGAAATTGCGGTGGAAGGTTTTGCCAATCATGCCGGAACTACGCCTATGGATCTTCGCAGGGATGCTTTGCTTGCTTCTTCTAAATTGATAATTGCAATAAACGAAGTAATCAATAGCGTGCCCGGTAAGCAAGTAGGTACAGTTGGCAAAATTGAAGCACGGCCTGGGGCATACAATGTTATCCCCGGCAAAGTTTTTTTGGGTTTGGAGATTCGGGATTTATCGGCCGATAAAATTGAAATACTGTTTACGGGTATAGAAAAGCAAGCAACCCGTATTGCAGAAGAGACAAAAACGAAAATAAGTTTTACCCGTCAGGCCAGTGCTGTAAAGCCTGCCCTTACAGATAAAGCCCTGCAGCACAAAATTTACAGTGCTTCAAAAAATCTTGGACTTACCGCGAAGTTTATGCAAAGCGGTGCCGGGCACGACACACAACAAATGGCAAGCATAGCCCCCGTGGCAATGATTTTTGTACCCAGTGTGGGTGGCATCAGTCATTCTCCTAATGAATTTACAAAACCGGAAGATATAACTAACGGTGCCAACGTGTTGCTGCAAACTATTTTGCTGATTGATAACGAGTAGAGATAGAAACGATTTGATAAAGCGCAACAACCAAAAATACTATCTGTGCAATCCTCATCCATTATAACTGAGTATTTTCCCTCGCTTACAGAGAAGCAGAAACAACAATTCAACCAGATAGGTGCCTTGTATAAAGAGTGGAATGAGAAAATAAATGTAGTATCCCGCAAAGACATTGAAAACATCTACACCAATCATGTTTTGCATTCGTTAGGGATTGCTAAGGTGATGTCTTTCAACCCCAAAGCGGAAATCCTGGATGTGGGTACAGGCGGAGGATTTCCGGGCCTTCCCCTGGCTATTTTATTTCCGGAAACCCATTTTCATCTTGTGGATTCTATTGGCAAGAAGATTACCGTGGTGAACGAGGTCGCAAAAGCGTTGGAGTTGAAAAATGTAAAAGCCGAGCAAATTCGCGCGGAACAAGTAAGGGGAAAGTATGATTTTGTTATCAGCCGGGCCGTTACCCGGATGAAAGAATTTTATGGCTGGGTTCACACGAAGATTAAAGATCAGGAGACAACCCACGGGTTGGATAATGGCATTCTCTATTTAAAAGGGGGTGATTTGGATGAAGAGATGAATGAATTGAAATGCCCGTACAGTATCTATAATCTTTCTGATTATTTTAAAGAAGAGTTTTTTGAAACCAAGCGCGTGGTTTATGTTCCGCTATAATTTGAAGCCGAAAAACTGACCGTTGAAGGAAGCGGTAGGCGCTATATTGTCACCCACCAGCTTTACAGTTTGCCCGGCACTCATTTGAAACATGTAACTTGCGTTATAACGAGGTACGGTAGCCCCGAAAGGCAGAACAATTGTTACCGGATATTTTGTCGAATTAAAAAGTAAACTCAATTGTCCACCGGCAACAGCAGTGTTATAGATGCCATCAAGCATAAAGACATACGTACCGGCCTCTGAAGCAGTAAATGTGGTAGCTCCAATCACATTAAAATTGTCGAACACCTCTGTTACAAAGGTCATGTCCTGATCGTTCAGGAACCCAGCAGTGGAATTGGTATAAAGAAAATTTGCTTTAAATGCGTACGTGGTAGCCAGCGCATTGTCAACATATCCTTTGGTGGTTGCATCCGTATTGGTGGTGGGAGCTCCAACATTTTGAATTCGCAAATTACCTGCACTAGGGTTATTGGTCAAAACCTGGTTGAACGTTGGCGCAATGGTTACGTTGTTGCCGCCTGCAATGCCCAGAGTTTGCGTGGCCGGTGTATACGTTAAGTTTTGTTTGTAGGGCGTTAAATCAACGGTGGTGGCATCGTTGGTTAAGCTCAAGATGTTCGTACTTGTGTTTAAGGTCAGATCCTGTATTTCGTTTGTTGCGTTGTCGTCATTGAGTGTAACCGACCCACCCCCATTACTAAGTGCAATGACTGCCCCGGTTTTTGTTAAAGTCTGAATTTCATTCGTGGCGTTGTTGTCATTGTCAGCCACATCAAGCGTTATGCCCGTTCCATTGGTAATGCCTATGGTGCGATTTGTTCCGGACGAACCCAAGGTTAAGTTTTGATTATCGGTGTTAACGGATCCAAGATTTACAGAATTGCCACCGCTAATGGCCAACGAGGTTCCCGTTAAGGTTAAGCTTTGATTATCGGCCGCGAGTGTAGCCAGGTCAACCACTTTGGTGCCACCGGCATCTGTAATCTGTAGTTTTTTATCCACTGTCAGGGTTGCCGAGGAAATTAATTCATTGGTAGCACTGGCATCTCCATCGCC
>JAEUUB010000285.1 GCA_016787745.1 Cyclobacteriaceae bacterium | reverse complement strand
TTATAATCTGCGGGGGGATGTGCGGTGGGCTACCTCACTTCAAATTTTAACTTTCCTTCCTTTGGTTCTTTGAAGGCATCACATGCTTCTAAGTATTGCTCCATTTCGTCCAGGCTTTCTTGCTTTAAGGTAGAACTGAATTCATAAGCTCTTGCCATCATTCTGATGTATGCATCAGCGATTTGTTGCCGCGTAAGTTTTCGCAAGGCGCCCATGTAGTCTTCTCGATAAACATTTGGTATAATAATTTTTGAAAGACCTTTGGCGGAGAGTTCTGCATTCATCATCACACGTGCAATTCTTCCATTTCCATCCAGGAAAGGATGCACTTCGCTAACTAAAAACATCATGTACACTGCTCTTGCAAAAGGGTCTTTTAGAAGTGTATACCAATCGAAGCCTTTTTTTAGTGTGCCATTTACTAAAGTCCAATCCACAAATTCTGTATTGCCAGCTCTGTTATTTCTGTCTTTAAACTCACCCGGTTTTTTTGATGTACGCGACTGTAAAAGCACAGCGTGCTGGCCGCGCATCAAATCAAGAAACTCATCGGCCGTTGCAGGACAGATAGCCATTTCTTTTCTATCAGAAACAATGCGGTAGGTTCCAAGTATATCATGTGAGTCTTCCTCCCTTGCAGGCAGTGGTGTTTCGGTGAGTATTATTTCTTTCGCCTCCTCTACTGTAAATTCTGTTCCTTCAATGTAGTTTGAAAAGTAACCTTCAAAAAATGCAACTGTTCTATAGTTGCTGAGTGAACCTAATGCTTTATGTTCTGGAAATACCTTTCCCGCCAACTCGCCATACAGAACCTCGAACAATTGTATCCTTGCAGGATCAAAAGGCTCACCAAGTGATCGTGCTACTGCGACAGGAGATGTTAAGTTCTTTGATTTCCCGGTAGCCAATAAATCGCTGATCAACTGATTCAGTTTTTTGAATTCCTTCTGCATTTCTAAACCCGTTGAAATCTCCCTGGCCTTATCACGCAGTGTATTTAATCCTTTCTCGCCTCTTGCTCTAATTATAGCATCGAGCTTTTCTTCAATTTCTGAAATGGGTAAGCTTTTAGACTCTTCACCCTTCTTTCTTGTCTCCTGAAGATTTTCCAAAAAAGCCCTTGCCTCTTGTGATGCAAAAAGATTTTCAAAAAATGGATTATCTCCTTCTATTGGTCCAGATCCTTTTAAGAGGTGTACTGATAAACCCGGTAGAAGAACGTTTGATGAATAGGAGTACGTTAGGTAGATATGTCCCTGTGATGTTGGTTTGAATTCCAGCGCACTTCGATGACTTAAGACTGCATCGGGAAACAAGTTGGCCAGAATGCTGTACCAATTTCTTTTTATAATAACTGCTGGTTCCTCCTCCAGATTGGAAGTGTAAATCCGGGTTGCAATTTTTCGAATTAGTTTTTCTTTCAGTAAAGCCGTAATTCGCTTTGACTCCTTCCTTTCAGAAGAAGCAAAGATGATTTCCTGGACCTTTGAAGGGGTAATTTTTCCCATTAACTCAGCGATTTTTACTCAAATTGGGTAAATTTTCAGATTAAATAACCATTATTTGGGTAATATTTCTTACTAAAAATCAAATAAAAGGGTAAAAATTCAGATTAAATAGTGAATTAAAGGATAAAAAGGGCAAAATTTCAGATTAGTGGCACATTAAAAATTACTGTTTTTAGGTACTGTGGCTACCTATATCCAAACAATTTTAATGAAGATCATTCAACCGAATTGGGCCATAGGGGACAATGGGGCCAAGCTTGGGAGCATTTTTTTGCGATAAGTACCGAAAAGAGGT
>JAEUUB010000220.1 GCA_016787745.1 Cyclobacteriaceae bacterium | reverse complement strand
TTGACTTTAAGCGCACGCCTGTTAAAATGGATGTTGATAAAGCCACGCTGGAAAAATATGTTGGCGAATATGAATTAGGGGGAATGGTTGCCAGATTTTACCTAAAGGGAGGCGAGACCCTTTACCTGACTGTGCCCGGTCAGCCTGAATATGAATTGATCGCCACCAGTAAAGACAAATTCTCAATTAAAACTCTGGACGGATTTAAGATTGAGTTTACCGATAATGCTGGAAAAATTTCGGAGGCAATCTTTATTCAACCAAACGGTACGTTTAAGGCTAAGAAAAAGTAGGAGTTAGGCCATTCTGTTCTTGTTCCCACTTTGTATAGGCATCTATTTCCTGTGCGGCTGCCTGAAAAACCCAGGTTAAAATGGCGAGGTCATCAGTTAACCCTATTCCGAAAATAAAATCAGGAATAATATCTATGGGATTAACAAAATAGATAACCGCGGCCATTAGTATAACAAGGAATTTGAGGGATTGTACCTGGTACTTGCCGGTTGCGTATGCTTTTAACATTCGACCTAACAACAGGAATTTCTCCTTCACAACTTTGCTTGTAATTATATTATCCGAACCCTTTAGCTTGAGACCAAGTTGAATCAGAAGGTTTAACAATCGTCCCGGTTTACCCACCATTCGGGTGGCATGCTTCAAAGCGGTGTCAAAAAAGGCATTTTTGATCCTCATAAAGCCAAAACTAATAATACGGCTTTAAAAGTTCATGCGATTTACTCTTTTCTCTCGTAAACTGGGTACTTAATTTATGATTAATATCATTTGAAGGAAGTCGTATTTTTTACGAAATTACTTCCTGCAACGCTACCTAAACATCTAATGTATGGAAACCTCTACAGTATCCTTTATTGAAACCTGGGATCACTACCTGATTATGGGTTCGTATGTGTTTTTCAGTTTAGCACTTTTGATCATTTTATTTCATGAGGGTAAGGTAATTTCGATCTCCAGTGAAAAGGATCGGTACGATTATGTAAACACGTATGAGATAAAGTATTTCTGGTATGCCATTATCGCTTTCATGATCGGTCTTGCGCTATACATTACAGCCACCATCACTCCTTTGTTTCCGGTGGATGATTCATTGAAACTCTACATAAGCGTATTCTTTCTGGCTGGGATCGTTGTTATCACCTACCTTATCCTTTCCAGCCTTGTAAGAATTCTTTATCCAAAATTTCTTGAGAGTCGCCTGGTACGTATTCGAAATAAGCCCCGTAGGTCAACCGCAGGTAATCCAATGCGCAAGTTGAATTCGCAGGAAGGTGAGGTGCATTTAGATGCCGACCAATTGGCACGCCACAAAAGCGATATTCACTCCGCTGAATATGATGTCTGGTTGGATGATAAGACCGGTGAGAAAAAGATTGAACAGTACATGGCCTATCAGCATGCCGAAAAGTGTGG
>JAEUUB010000192.1 GCA_016787745.1 Cyclobacteriaceae bacterium | reverse complement strand
AATGTTTTTTAATCGCTCCTTCAACTTTGCGTAAGTGGGCATACTCGATTTCGGATTCAATCCACTGACTTACCCAGATTTTTTCTTCCGGAGTAAGTTCATCAAAAACTTTGCTTACCAATAAGCTTTCTAATTTTTCCAATTCCTCAGCGCGTATCATAGCATTCCTTCTTTTAAAATAATTTTATATTCACTTAACTCCTGACTTAATCCCTTTCGCAAGTAAAAGAGCCGCGATTTTATGGTACCCACAGGTATGGCCAGGATGTCACTGATTTTTGCCAGATCAAGTTCCTGTTCGTAGCGAAGCAAAAAGAGTGTCTTGCTTTCGTCATCGAGTGTTTCAAGCAGTAAATCCAGCCGGGCTTTGAAATCGCGTTCATCCATTAATTTGTGCAGGTCAGTAGTATTATTACGTTCCAACGGAATATCGATCGACTCGCGGGTAGCTCTGTTTCTGTACTCGTTTTTACACATGTTATGAGCACTTGAGTATATCCACGTTGAAAAATTTCGGGTTGAATCAAATCGCCCCGGGCTATCCATTACTTTAAGAAACAAATCCTGTAAAAAATCCTGCGCCAGTTCAGCATCCTGCCAAAGCATACGCGTAAAATAGCGCAACAAGGCAACGCTGTAGCGCTGATAAATTTCTGTCAGCGCAGATTCGTTGCCCTGCTGTACTTTTCGCATTAACTCCTCATCACTTACATGAGTGAGTCGCTTTCTAAAAAACATCCGAAACTTATTGCTCAATAATTTCCATAAAAACCCTAAAGCCTACGGTGGCATCGGGGTTCGCATACGTGCTAACACTTCGTATCGTTGATTCACTGGGTGCCTGATTCCAACTACCTCCACAGGCTTTTCCTTTTTCGTTGATCATTTCGGCTACGTTGCCCACTACATCGTACAAACCAATGTCGTTGGGGAAATACGTTTTTACCGGAGCCATCATGGCCCATCCGTCATTACTTGATGGCACCTTCCCTCGATACCCGGGGCAATCGCACGGTTCCGATTTAAAGTTACCTAAATAACATTTCTTATGATTGAGAGGAGAATTGCGCAATCCGAAATAACGAAACCATGGATACAAAATTTCAGGATCATTCAACGAAACCTTTTTTGTTTCGGCCTTCATATCTAACTCAGAGCCATTCGGTGTCATTTTCACCTCCACCTCCTGGTCATTTAGCTTCCACGATGTTGGATTTTTGATGGAGGCAGCCGCAATCTGCCATTCATCCAATGTAGGCAACCGAAACTTCACCTTCTTATACTTGCGATCGGAAGCATTGTTATACTGCTGAGTAAGCCAATCGCAGTAGGCATTCGCTGCTTCGAAAGAAATGTTGACAGCCGGATAATGATTAAAATATTTATTCTTTTTGGATTCAACGCGGGGCAACGAATAGTTTGTCATAAATGCGAGTGCGGGTTCATCATACCGGCTGAAATCAAACTTGTATTTTTCCTGTAAATCGGTGAGTTTATTTAGTTGCAGATATTCCAGAAAGCGATTGTATTCCGCATTGGTAACTTCCGCATCAGCGGCATACACCGTTTTAGAAACCGGCCGGAAATCGTCCTCCCAGGATTTTACGTCTATGGCAAAAGGAAAGTATGGAATCGTTTCCACAGGCGTTGCATCCAGATAATTCAAAATCATTTCCCGGGTGCCTGTATCCGTTGCTATCTTCTCCATAATGGCGCGCAGGTTTTTTGCTTTTTCTGTCTGGCCCGCCTTCTGGTAAGATTCATACAGCAAAATCATAGGTAACAGGTAATTTGAACTAAACGCGCGGCCGGCATCACTATCTACTTCCCCGTTAAAGTTTACCTGAAGGTAATCCAGAAGAAACTTTTTTTCCAGATTGTCCCGAATGAGTTCCACATTGTCCGGACTACTCAGGCTATGAACGGATGCCAGGCCCACAACGTATAAGTACTCCTTTATAGATTGAATATTGTTTTTACTTACCGTGAGCGCATAATAAAATTTTTTGCTGGTATTAGCTTGCGGCAAGTGCGCACAAATCCAGGCGCTCTTATTCAAAACGGTTTCATTTACCGCTACAGGATTTAACCTGGCTTGTTCAAACTTACGTTGAACATAGTCTGCGTTATTCAACATTTCCAGATTCAATACAATTACATCCGTTCGAACGTTTAATGCATCCTGCAATACAAAAAGCGGGGTGGTTGTGCTTTCGCCTTCTGTTAGTAAGACCGCACCCGGCTCCAGACTCATTAACACATTGTAACTGTAGTTTAAAAGCGTAGGTGAAATCTGCGCGCTGGCGCGAAGTGTTTTACTGAATTGCTTCCGGCTTGCTTCATCTAAAACAAACTCGGCATACAATTGCATCAGTCCGTAGGTTTCGGGTTGTTCGGGTTTAAGGGCATATGCTTTCTGTAAGGACATGTAGGCAGCCGGAGTAAAAGCATCGTGCCAACTACGGGCAAGCAGGTACTCGTAGGTATCGGGTATCGTGCTGGTCATCCCATTTATTACACTGGCAAGTTCCTCGCGCGAGGATTGTGCAAACGCGGACGCAGCATAATAATTGAACCACGCCTGCGGACTGTTGCTTTGCTTCACCTCATCGGCCCAGGCTTGCTTTTGTGAAGCATACCAGGCTACTGGTTTTATGACTAACGTTTTTGGCAGAATCCGTTCCGGCACGGCAGCAAAATCAACCAACGGAATAAGCACTAAAAGAATAAGAAATCGCTTCATGGGCAAGGTTTTTATTCCCAGTACACCCGAAACCATTTTTGGTTCAAGCGGATGTGGATTAAATTCTAGGCAAATAAAGTAGTGTCAGGTTGAGCTTGTCGAAACCTCCTTCTCCAACGTGAAAGAGCCTTCGGCAGGCTCAGGCTTACTTAAACCAACTTAATCGGGCCGTTTCAATTTTTTCGCGATACAATCGCCATTCATTTGTATAAAAAGTCTCCACTTGCTTCTCAAATTCATCTGTTAGTTGCTCGGCTACTTCAATCCGCTGAATATCCTGCACAGAAGGTTTGTATAACCGGGCACGCAAGGCCTGTTGTGCTTCCGATACTTTGGATTGTGCCGTAACCTGAAACGAACTCCAGGCACCCACCTGTTTGGCGGGTCGTGCGCCAGTGGCAGATTCGGATAAAGTTTTTATAGCAGCTTTTATGGTTGTACTTTCTTTACGAAGATCCTCAGACTCTTTTGTTTGATTTTTTTCAAGTTGCCGCAACACCTCATCAACCGCATCGGTGCTTTCTTTTAATTTGTTTAATGCAGCGGCAAGCTTTGATGCTGTCCTGTCAAGTCGCTTTAACGCATCATGATGAGCCAACTCCACTTCTTCATGGTATTCAAAACGTGGGTCGGGAATTACGTTTACCCATGTGGAGTCTTTTTTTCCATGAAGCTGTAACACAACTTTATAGGTACCCGGCAAAGCCAGAATACCTTTCGCCTCAGGATCGTCCCATCCGCCAGCGCGTTTTGTCACCGCTTCATCCAATCGCCACGAAATGTAATTCAATCCGGAGTCGAGAGGAGTTGTTTTTATCGTTTGTATCAATTCATTCTTGCTGCTGTATACCTTGCCGGAAACCTGATTCTCGCCTTTCGTATTTATTGGCGCGGTGATATAAAAAGGAATCGTTGCTTCACCAAAGGCCCGGTTCTCTCCTTCAAAGGTGGTGTGAAAGCCCGTCCAGATGTTGCCGGGAGGAG